>CAMPHP010000174.1 GCA_946885925.1 uncultured Litorilinea sp. | reverse complement strand
TTGGTGCTGTTGGCCCTGCTCTATCTGCCCATTCCGGCACTTGCTCCCTATCGTGGACTTATTCGCTGGTTGTTGATTGCGTTTACTGCTGCAACGGTTGTCGCGTGGGCATGGATTGGAACACGTGGCCCGCTTGCTTATATCACGAAGGCTATTGAGGTAGCATTGATTGTGCTACTCTTTTTAGAAGGACAACAGAAGCGCCGGTGAGCATCACGGTAGAGTTTGTTGCCTGCAAACTGCTGTTGGTACAGCCACTTGTGATGTAGTATACTCCGGTTGGGAAGGCGTCCAGATTCATTGCCATCGTAGAGTCTCCTTTCTCTTGACCTCTGCCTTGGCACATCTGGACCCTTCCTCTTTTTTTTACTTCTTTTCTTTACCTTTTTATCTCTGCTTTATCTCTACCTTTTTGTTAACCAATTGATCAAAGCTGGACTTCTCGACGAATTGCAAATTGATATAGCGCCCGTACTGCTCGGTGAAGGCACAAGGTTGTTCGAGCCTTTGGGGATCGAGCCAATCGAACTAGAGCAACTCAGGGCGGTCGAGTATCGTGGCGTAACACGTCCTGAGTTTTGCGTGATAAAACAATTGATAAAACAATGACGTAACTCATGCCATTACAGGAGTACGCGATGTTGTGACCAATTTACATGTGAAAATTTGCGCGATTAAATCCCCAAAGATATAATCTCCATAACTGTCGGCTTGAGAGAACTAGTAGCCTCAGGGGAGCATAGGTTTGGCAACTTCACGAATTGACTGGCGGAAGCTGATGATCCCTCTCGCCTTTATCTTGGTGTTGCCATCTTTGCTGGGAATTCTGATAGACTTCTGGTTAGGCCTGTTCCCGTTGGTCACGATTGTTGTCATCTTAATCTGTTTTCCGACTGCTGCTTTTTTCCTCAATCGGATTACAATGCAAGAGCTGGATCGAGTGATTAACGAGATTGCTCCACCACTACCAGAGGTAGAGGATGATCGAAGTTAGAGGCTGACCAGAGATAGAAGACGGCACAGCCCGTTCTTCATTATCAGTACAGTATTATCAGTACAGTAATGAGTACAGTACGTTCTAAATTCTCTTAAAGCGCCCATTCAAATGAATCAGGCAGTAGCATGTGCACTGCCCATACCACCAAAGGGAACCGCAAGCATGGAATCCGTCCAGAACTTTTTTACGAACTTCTGGGAGAAGTTCAAGGCTTGGGTCGAAGCCAATCCACGCCGCGCTGGGCTTTGGGCCGCGGGTATTGTGTTGTTTATCATCGGCCTGTTTATCCCCGTCGATCCTCCGCATGTTGCATTATCGGGTGAACCTATCTTCTCCGATGGACCCGCATGGCTCACGAACTCTCTGATCACTACGCTGATTGTTGATGTGGTCCTGATTGTGATGGCAGTCGCAGCGACGGCACGCATGAGTTTTGTGCCGAAGGGCTGGCAGAACTTTATGGAGATGATCATCGAATACCTGTACAATCTGAGCGAGAGTGTAGCCGGGGCGAGAGCGCGCCAGTATTTCCCGTGGGTTGCTACACTTTTCCTCTTCGTACTCCTTTGCAACTGGTCCGGGTTGATTCCTGGCGTTGGTAGCATCGGCTATTATCACGAGGAGGCCCATGCTACAGAGGCAGAACATGCCCTGGTTTTGGATCAGCAGTTGGCAATGGCAGATGGCAATCTGGTGTTGACCCAGCCCATTGCGAATGAGCTTGCACCTGTGGCGCAGGAAGCTCAGGAAGGGGAAGCAGCCGCAGAAGAACATGCCAAGTTCGTCCCACTCTTCCGTGCGCCGAGTGCCGACCTCAATATGACCTTTGCGCTGGCGATCACGACTATTATCGCTGTGCAATACTGGGGTATGCGGACGCTGGGGGGGAGCTACTTCAAGAAGTTCATTAACACCGATGGTACCGGGTTCATGAAGGGGATTAATATCTTCGTGGGTATCCTGGAAATCATCTCTGAGTTTTCCCGTATTCTCGCCTTTGGCTTTCGTCTTTTTGGCAATATCTTTGCCGGTGAGATCGTCCTGGCAACGATGGCCTTCTTGATTGCCTTCTTCCTGCCCCTGCCTTTCTATATTCTAGAAGTCTTTGTCGGCTTGGTGCAGGCCCTTGTGTTTATGATGTTGGCATTGGTCTTCTTCACCATGGCTACAATTAGCCATGAGCATGCTGGCGAACACGAGCCTGCAGAACAAGTGCATGCAGGTGAAGTAAGTCTTGAGCCAGCCGCTCATGTCGGGGTTCACTAGAGCCTTTCTACTTTGTTAACCCGACGCCTTTGGCGTTACGGCGTAGTTTAATTTGGAACATAATAGATATAACCCTTTTGTGCAGAACTAAGGAGATTCAAAATGGATGTTGAGGCCGCAAAGGAACTGGGTGCTGCCCTTGCAATTGGTCTAGGAACCATTGGTCCAGGCGTAGGCATCGGCTTGATTGGCTCTAAGGCGATGGAAGCAATGGGCCGCAACCCTGAAGTTGCTGGCACAGTGCAGACAAACATGATTTTGGCTATTGCGTTCGCTGAATCGATGGGTATTTTTGCCCTGGTTATCGCGTTGCTGCTGAAATTCGTCTAATCAACCATCTAAGTCGAAAGTAAGCGAGACCATATGCGGCTACTGACTTCTTTCCTGCTAAGTAGTGGGAAGATGACAGGGCCGCTAAGGATCGCATAGCAAGTCTCAGAGGAGGCTCACCTTGGATCAATTAGGTATTACATGGGGTCTTCTTGTCTCACAGATCTTTAACTTCTTGCTGCTGATCGTCATCTTGCGCTTGACCCTGTATGAGCCAGTGTTGAAGATGTTGGAACAGCGCAGAGAGCGCATTGCCCAGAGCATGCGTGATGCAGAACGTGTTGCCGCTGCTGCTCAAGAAGCCGAAATCGCCAAGACGAAGGTATTGGATGCAGCCCGGCGTGAGGCGCAAGAGATTCGCTCTCAGGCTGCCCGCGATGCAGAGAAGATCGCTCAAGAGATTCGCTCTCGAGCTGAACAAGAAGCAACTGAGATTCGTATGAAGGCGCAGGAAGAGGCGCAGAAGCAAGCGCAAGCTATCCTGGCCGATGCCAATAAGCAAATTGCTGAACTGGCAATTTTGGCAACCGAACAACTGTTGGGCCGCGAACTAGCGAAGAAGGACGAGCAAGCACGCTTTGTCTCTGAATTCTTGGCACGGCTAAACGGGGGCGCAGCTTAATGAGCAACAATCAGGCGCAAGCGCAAGCGCAACGCTATGCCCAGGCTATCTATCAAGCAATGCTTGAGAAATGGCAGTCTGCGCTAGACCAAGTTCAGGCTGTACTCAGCAAAGATCAAGATCTGTTCGCGTTTGTGACAGATGGCAGCAAGGACTTTAATGAGCGGGTCAAAGCGCTGGAAGCTGCCCTGCCGAAGGATCTCCCCAATGAAATCAAGAACCTGCTCAAGGTATTGGTGCAGGAGGGAGATCTGAATTTGTTGTCCGACATCAGCTCGGCCTTGAGCCAGGTTGTCGGTGGTCAACAAGCGCCCATAAAGGCCGAAATTACAAGCGCCGTTGAACTGTCCGATGCGGACAAGGAGGCATTGCGTCAATCCTTGTCGAAGCAATTTGGTGAGGATCTGATCTTCAGCTTCTTTGTCGATCCGGCACTCTTGGGTGGCCTACGCGTACGCGTGGGAGATCGGCTGATTGACACCTCCGTTGCAAGCCGGTTGACGGCACTGCGCGAGTCGCTGACTTCGGCTGCTCGCTAATTGGTGGCTGTTTGCGAATTGGCCCATTTGGGCGGTTTGCTAGGGCGCAGCGCATGGTGCTTTCAACCATGCAGACCTTTCATCCATGCAGCCGTTGTGATGTCTAGTGCTATCTCTTCAAAGTATGATGCGTTGCATGTGGCATGGTCCGTACGTGGTATGATCTTCTGTAGCGTGTGACGACATATTGAGTGTAATAGAACCAACCCAACCTGCATGGTTGTTCGGATACTTGCCTGATTAGGAGGAATGAAATATGGCTGTGCAAACAAAAGATCTCACAGCAGTGCTGAGAGATCAGATCTTAAACTTTAAGCCGGCCCCCATCCAGGTGGATGTAGGTGAAGTGATTTCCGTCGGTGACGGTATCGCGATGGTATCCGGGCTGGAAGGAGCGATGGCTGGTGAACTGTTGGAGTTCACTAAAGATGGCACGTTGGGCATGGCGCTCAACCTGAATGCCGATAGCGTTGGTATCATGATCATGGGCGAGTATCAAAACATCGAAGAAGGTGACTTGGTGCGTAGCACCGGTCGCATTGCCTCGGTGCCAGTGGGTGACGCCCTGATTGGTCGTGTCGTGAATGCAGTGGGCCAGCCTATTGATGGCAAAGGCCCAATTGAGAGTACAACTTATCGCAACATCGAGCGCATTGCCCCTGGTGTGATTATGCGCCAGGAGGTGAATACGCCTGTGCAAACAGGCATCACCGCGATTGATGCCTTGATTCCCATCGGTCGTGGTCAGCGTGAGCTGATCATCGGCGACCGCCAGACAGGTAAGACAGCGATTGCGATTGATACCATTATCAATCAAAAGGGCAAGGACCTGATCTGCATCTATGTTGCCATTGGTCAGAAGCAGTCCAGTGTGGCACAAGTGGTGGCAACGTTAGAGAAGTATGGCGCAATGGAGCACACCGTGGTTGTCAGTGCTTCGGCGGCAGATCCTGCAGCACTCCAATACATCGCTCCTTATGCAGGGTGCGCCATTGGTGAAGAATTCATGGAGCAGGGTCGTGATGCCTTGATAGTCTATGACGACCTCTCCAAGCATGCACAAGCCTACCGCCAGGTAGCACTCTTACTACGCCGCCCGCCAGGCCGTGAGGCATATCCGGGTGACGTTTTCTATCTGCATAGCCGCCTGCTGGAACGAGCGGCACGCTTGTCTGATAAATATGGTGGTGGTAGCTTGACAGCACTGCCCGTGATCGAGACGCAAGCCGGTGATGTGTCGGCCTATATTCCGACCAACGTGATTTCGATCACCGATGGGCAGATCTTCTTGGAAAGCGACTTGTTCTACGCTGGTGTTCGCCCTGCGCTCAACGTGGGTATCTCCGTGAGTCGTGTAGGTGGTAAGGCGCAGGCCAAAGCCATGCGGAAGGTGGCAGGTCGTCTTAAGTCAGAATTGAGCCAGTTCCGCGAACTGGCGGCATTTGCTCAGTTTGGCAGTGACTTGGACCCTGTGACCCAACGCCAGTTGGAGCGTGGTCGCCGCATGCAGGAAATTCTGAAGCAGCCCCAGTACCAGCCCGTGCCGCTGGACAAGCAGGTCATCAGCATTTGGGCAGTGAGTAATGGGGCCCTGGACCATGTGCCGGTCTCGCAAGTAAAGGCCTGGGAGGCTGCGGCTCACGCCTATATTGACACGAACCATCCGGAGATTAGTCAGAGCATTATGCGTACTATGGACTTAACCCCTGAAACGGTTGAGGCGCTGCGGCTGGCCCTGGATGATTTTAACAAGACCTGGGTTCCTCAAAGCTAAGAGGAATTCTGTGAGAAGCGGTGCATCCGTAGTTAGGTAAGAATTGGATGCATCGCTTCTTGCTACTAGGTGCAGAGCGGGTTGTTACCCAAGAAGAGACGAGGTTCATACCTTGGCAAATACACGTGAAATCCGACGGCGCATCCGTTCGGTTAAGAATATTGCACAGGTTACAAAGGCAATGGAGGCAGTCTCGGCTGCCAAGATGCGCAAGGCCCAGCAACAGGTGCTGTCTACGCGTCCTTATGCCCAAGCTGCCAAAGAAGTACTTTCATATATCGCTCGCCTGCCAGCTATAGAGAATGAACTAAATCGGTTGATCCAACCGCAAGAAGAGATAAAGCGTGTGGGGATTTTGCTGATCACTGCTGATCGTGGGTTGGCTGGCGGCTTTAATTCCAACGTTCTCCGTCGAGCGGCGATCTTTATGCGCGAACGCCGGCAAGCTGGCGCTGAGGTTGAAGTCGTGGTTGTTGGACGCAGAGGACGTGATTGGCTCTTGCGCTATGACCCTGTCATTCGAGCCGAGTTTACAGGGATTCCTGATACCCCTAGTTCAGCTGATATTGGGGGAATCACACGAGTCCTGATTGATGATTTTCTGCAGGGCTACTTTGATGAAGTGGTGATGATCTACACCGACTTTGTCAATACAATTCGCCAAGTCCCGGTGATACAACAATTGCTGCCGGTTGTACCGTCGGAGGAAGAAACAAGCATGGCTCCGGAGTATATCTTTGAGCCTTCGCCCGAGGCGGTGTTAAATCAAGTCCTTTATGGTTTTACAGAAGTGCAGATTTTGCAGGCAGTGTATGAATCTCTTGCCAGCGAACATTCCGCGCGCATGGTTGCCATGCGCAACGCGACGGATGCTGCTAACGAGTTGATCGATAGCCTGACATTGACATATAACAAAGCCCGCCAAGAAGGTATCACCAGTGAGTTGATGGATATTATTGGCGGTAGCGCAGCAACAGCATAACAAGACAACACAACAAAGTAGTCTAAACAACAAAGTAGTCTAACAAAGCTGTAGCATGGCGAGAACATTGCGCGTTTATTCTGAGCGCGTTTATTTTGACAGTAATGAGGAGGCCCGAAGTGGCTAA
>CAMPHP010000173.1 GCA_946885925.1 uncultured Litorilinea sp. | reverse complement strand
GACGGCGGGGAAAGCGTTGGATGGGTAAAGTGGTTTGAGTAGACATAAGTTTATGCCTTTGCGAGATAGAACTGTAGGCACCTTCCTCGAAGCCGGGAATCCTCTGGGTGGCTTCGAGGAAGGTAGGCCTGCCCCTAATCCCTATTCATTATTCATCCACAAGCGGCAGATAGAGCGCCTCAGTGGTCTCTACGCCTGTACTACCCTCTTCCATACTCATGCCTTCGCCTGCACGCTCGGCTTCGTCACTCTCAGGCGATTGGGCTTGCGCAATGTCGGCTGCGGTGACTTCGGCGTCCAAGACGGATCGACTCACGATACTTGTCGCTTGTGCAGCCCCTTCACTAGCGGTTGTCGCGTCGCCGGTCGTATAGTCAATGTAGAGCCGCGGCGCAAGCTTGGTAGAGCCATCATAGGAGAAGGCAGAGCGTTCGCTCGTACCTGTGACGATGATGACCAGTGCATTTTCCGCTGCCCAACCGGGGCGGCTGACAATTTCCTGGACAATCGCACTCAAATCGGGTGTCCAGAATTTTTCATCCTCTACCCAGGCGGGTGCATCCCAGGTGACGCTAGCCGTGGTTTGAGCGCGTCCGGAGATGTTGTTCTTACTGTTGGCAAAGGGTCCAGCATTGTCCGCTGCTTCTCCATAGAAATTTAGCGTGGCAGCGTCGTCGGCATCTTCTTCGGCAATAAAGCGAATCGAGGCATTCGTGATCGTTGCGCCGCTAGGGATCTCGACTCCGCTAAAGCGCAATCCTACTGTGCGCGGGTCACCATCATCTAGCCCCAGTTCGAGATCGCCGCTATTGGAATGGACAGAACCGCTCTCAGTCTCCTCGGCATCATCACGACTTGCTTCGATGCGCGCAATAGTGGATTTTGCAGTTGCCTCGCCTGTGGGGTTGTCATGGAGATGTTCCTGCCCACTTTGCGCCAATGCCATATACGGGAATTCGCTGCGGAAGCGCTGGTCATTAAAGTCAATATTGTCATCCAACACGCTAATCAGATCAGGGTTGAAGCTGAAAGTGCTGTCTCTTGCATCCAACACTTGATAGGCAGCCCCAGCCACAGCCAATAGCTCGATCTCGACAATATCGTCGAAGAGACGGCGACCATTGGGAAAGCCACAGGCATCGCCACCCAGGATTCCTAACCTGCTCGGTGCGGGCGAGCAGAGATCGCCCTTGATGTTGGTGTTGATGCGTAACATATCTGCTGGCACTACATTCGCCGGACGGTTGACGTTGAAGCCTGGAGGCAACTCGACAGCGCCAGTGGCTGTTTGGATGGTGAATGTATCGGCCAGCACGATGCCCGTGAGAAAGATATCGAAGATGTCGCCACGACCTGAGCGAACGTTACCCACGGTAAATTCAGTCTGGCAATTTTTATCGCTGTCGCCAGGGAGTGGCACGCCGTAGAATGTGCAGAGCAGATTGCCGATTTCGGGGTCTTCAACGCTACCCTGTAGAACCTGCTGGATGTCAGCACCACCGCCACCCGTGTAGAGTACAGCGTCGGTACTGGGCGGAATGCTGTTGAAGGCATCCTTGAGCGCATAGGGTAGGACGACTTCATTCGTCAACGGCATACCCAGGCGAGAAACTTGGACCGGCTCGCCGCTGTTATTCAGCGTGCCAAGTCCTGCCGGGCCGTTGAGCACGCGCATCGTTGGGCGGCGCGCTGTGGCCCACATGCCGAGCACTGGTTCGCCGGGAGTGGTGAGGCGGCTGATGGGCACCTCAATGACCAAGCTGTGGACATTAAAGCCAGCCAAGGAATCCACCGGATCATTGTTGCCTATCGAATAGCCAATCGGCGGTGCTTGTCCACGCAGCGTCAGCAAATCAAAAATCTGCAAATCAACCCAGAAGGCATCATCGGTCTGACCCGCGTAGATCTTTAGTTCATCCCCATCATCGGTGACAGTGTAGATGAAATTGTCTTCGAGCGCATCATAGTTGTCGGTAGACTTGCTGCCGATGTTGACGGGTGGTGCCAGCACATTGTCCAACAGTGTCTTTGTCCCGGTAGCGCTTGTCTCTGTTACGCTAATGCGCTGCTGGCGATTCCAGTTCGTCCCATCCGCACCTATCGGGCCGACATTGTAGAGAAAAGTGAGCGGATTTTGCACCTGCACTATGCTGCTGAGTGTGTAGGTATAGTCCGCCACAGCGTCGCCGTTGTTATCAACGTGAATGTCATAGAGGACATCTTTGCCCCACTCATAGTAGTTGGGAGCACCTTCCGGAAATTCGCCAGGAATCCAACTGGCAACCAGTACAACATTGTCGGGGTTGGTTGGCGAAACAAAAACGTAGGTATCGGTGTTGTCAGCGAATTGGTCTTGCGAAATCAGCGGCGCTTCCCGGTGGCTGGAGGCGTCGGCTTCTCCTGGATTGACGATGAGCGAGGTTGTCGTCAACAGCAACGGGGTCAGCAAAATGCAGAGCATGAGGCTGGCACGTTGCACAAAACGCCTGGTACGATCCTGTTTCATAGAGCCTCCTTACTTGGACAAATAAGTTGCGCAGTAATTGGGTATTGAATTCTGGCGACTAGCACCCAATCACCCAATCGATAAATTCTTCACCACCCTGGGGATAGATTTTGAAGAATGGATTGGTGTACCAATGACTCGCTTTGAAAAGCCTTGTCTAACAAGCTTGTCTAGCTCAGTGACAAGATACCGGTATTTAAGAGTGCTTGTAAGGTGATGCCGACACCGACCACAGTAATGAACAGGGCGCTGGCGATGGGGACAAAGCGGAAGATCGGGCCACTTTCAGGAATACGTTGAAAGAATTTTCCGGCGTAGACCAACACCACGCCGATTCCAGTCAATACACTGGCTAGTCCCAGGCTGAACATGACGATCAAGGCCAGCCCAAAGCCAATCCGCTGTAGGCTGATCGCCCCTAACATAAGTACCAGGGCAGAGGGGCAGGGCAAGAGACCGCCGGAAATACCTAGAGCAAGTAAGCTGCGCCAGGTGACAGGCGAGCCATCTGTGCCTGGTGGCAAATGATGAGGGTGTGAATGACCATGATGGGAATGATCATGCTCGTGATGGTGATGGCTATGTTCGTGATCGTGCTCATGTCCTTGATCGTGTTCATGAGTATGCCCGTATGGGTGGTCGTGCTCGTGATGGGCATGATGCTTTGGAGAGCCATGTAATCGCTGCTTGATCATGAACGCGCCAATGGTGATGACGAGCAGGCCAGACATAATGCTCAACCAGGGATAGAGCTTTTCTGGCAAGATGAACTGGGCAGCGAAAAGAGTCACAAACCCAAGTGCCAAGACGCCCGCCGTATGGGTGATCGTGGTCGTTATGCCAAGAAAGAGTGCGTGTAACACTGTGCCGCGTGAGCCGATTAAATAGGCCCCGACAACGGTCTTGCCATGACCAGGCGAAAAGGCGTGGGCCGCTCCCCAGCCAAAGGCGGCGAGCATTGCAAACAGAACGGTGAGGGGAGCATATGTGTCTATGTTGATTAACTCGGCAAAGGGATCAAGCGGACGACCGGCGCGGGCGGGCGTGTTTTCTGCGGTTGCGCCAGTCGCCTGGGCGCTTTCGCTGGTGTTCATTGCAAGCGGTGTGAAGCGAAAGCTGGCTTGGTTGACGGTTAGGGGTGATTGCAGCAAATTGTCTGGGTAGGTGCGTAGCTCATTGCTCACATCCACTGCTGGAACGGAGGACTCTTCAAGCTTTGCACTCTCGGCGGCTTGCACGACAATCTCTTGCCAGCCAAGACGGTCGGCATAACTCGTGTCTTGATAGCCAGCCTGCCAACCTGCTGATTGGGGAGCAAGCGAGGTTGTCCAGTACGTGACGAGGCGCAGCGTGGGTAGGCCAGCCTGGCCTTCCGGGAAAGTAAGATCATACTGCTCCAAATGCCACTGCTGCTGCTGACCATTTAGATGGAGAAGCAACTGCCCAGGCAGAGCATCTAGTAGCTTGACTACATAGGCTTCCTGCTCGGCATAGTCAAGAACTTCGTCACCGTTTTGGTCGATCCGGCTGCGTTCTTGGTGGGCAGGGATTTCAGCCATATCAACGATGTAGGTGAGTTGAATCTGGTCACTCGCTACGGTTAAGCGACTGTAGCGGTTAATCGTGAAATTGCCGAGTGGATGTGCCATCGCGACGGTTGGCAGCAGAAGGATAAAGAGCAAAGAGGCACAGAGAATGATGGATGCCCGTCGCGTCCAAGATAGAGCTAGCTGGCAAAAAGAAGGTGGTGTCGTTTTTCGCGCCAACATTTGCATTCCTCCATTCGTGACACTCTGTTAACCCGCGGGCCACTGGCTGGCAATTTGCCGCGTGCTGCCTGGGCAGATGGATAGGTCTGCCTTGCAAACTCCTCGTGGAAATAGCAACGTTTTGCGAAGGTGCTAGGAGAAGAGCTGAGTACTCTCGAACTGATTATCTAGCGAATAGAGGTCGTTTTACAGTTCAAAAGCTGTTCACTTATAGCTCATTCTATGCACTAATACGATTGGTGTAGGGCTTCTACTGCTATTGACGTAGCCGCAACGCAGCCGGATCAGACCAATTTTGAGCATGTTATCTAGCTCAAGTTGCTACCGATCAAACTGAAAGGGTTGTCATTCCGACGCAGAAGGGGATTCCTCGCGCGTCCCAGGGCGCGCAATGACAGACTGCCTGCTTTGTTTAGTGGCGAGTAACTTCGGCATCAGCAACAAAGTGTGAAATTCAGGAGCCACTGGATTCCCAGTGGCTCCTGAATGTGACTATGATGGTTCGAACTTGTATGAGAGGGCTACTTATCCTACGTTGCGTAAAAACTCCAAGACGATTTGGTTGAATTCGGCTGGCTTTTCCATGTTCGGCACGTGGGCGCATTCGGGCAGAATGGCTTTACGTGCGCCCTTGATGCCAGCCGTCATCGCATCGGCAGCACGCAAGATTTCTGAATTATCAAGTGCGCCTGCCATAACCAGCGTAGGAACCTGGACACGATCTAACTGTTGGATCGCCGGGGGATTGAGCGGATTTGCAGGTTCTGCGTCGGCAGTGATCCATGTCCCATTCTTCACAGGAATCAGATTCATCTCCGCGGCGCGCTGGCGAACAACGGGATCAACTTGCTCTGGTTTGCGGTAAGGTCCGTCAATCCAGAGGCGAAGCTGCATTTCAGACATACGGGCCGCATCGTGCTTCTGCATGGCGTCGATCATCTCTAGGACTTCGGCTGGTGGCTCACCCTGCATCTCAAAGCCGCTGGGCGTGCTGCTGATGATGACGAGCGACTTGACCATCTCCGGATGCTCGATGGTGAAGTCGAGCATCATCTCGCCACTTAGCGAACAACCGATCATATGTGCCTGCTCAATTCCCAACTTCTGCAACAAGCGATAGAGATCATCGCGTCGCGAGACTGGCCCCTGTACCGGGTCGGATTTGCCATAGCCACGCATGTCATAGCGCATGACACGATAGCGTTGGGCGAATTCTTCCCATTGATCATCCCACATGCGGCTATCAACGAAACCAGCATGTGATAGGACAACCGTTTCCCCTTCGCCAGCCATTTCGTAATAGATTTTTCCGCCGTTTACTTCAACGTAATCAGAGATCATCATAGTTTGCATCGTTTGTATGCTCCTTTTCGACTCTTTAGATTTGCACTCTGAATTTGCCCTTTATGTAAGCAAACCCCTAGTACCCACGAACTAACTCCATGATACACTGACTTGGGTGACACCTATTGTCACCCAAGTTTTGGCGTCCGCTACGGAGAATTTAATGAGCCTGACGCGCCGTAGATTGTCACTGAGAGGGCAGATACTTATGCGTGCTGACCGGCTACTTTCTCTTCTCATCCTCTTGCAGACGCGCGGCAAGATGACCGCAGATGTACTTGCCAAAGAACTGGATGTTTCGCGCCGTACAATTCTGCGCGATGTCGAGGCACTATCAATGTCGGGCGTGCCGGTCTATGCCGAAGGTGGACATGGGGGTGGCATTGCGCTTGATGAAAATTACCGGACGAATCTGACCGGCCTGCAAGAGGAAGAAGTTCGCACGCTCTTCTTGGCAAGCAACGCCAAACTGCTGCAAGAGCTAAATCTTGGCGAGGCGGCTGAACGTACACAACGCAAGCTGACTGCCGCCCTGCCTGCTCGCCATCAGCAGGCCGTGGATCATATTCGCCAGCGCATTCTGATTGACCCGGCGTGGTGGTGGCAGGACGCACAACCGCCTGATTTTTGGGAGCAGCTTCAGCAGGCTGTCTATGAAGACCGCCACATTCAGGTGGTCTACCAACACTATAACGGCAAGATTGTCGAGCGGGTGCTAGAGCCATATAGCTTGGTTGCCAAATCGAGCATCTGGTATTTGGTGGCGATGCGTGAGGGTAAATACCGCATCTATCGCGTTTCACGCTTCCATCAGCTTTCCATACTGGACACGCACTTTGAGCGGGATGCGGCTTTTGATCTACAGCGCTATTGGCATAGCCACCTTCAGGAATTTGCAGAGACCATGTCCGAGTACACTGTTACGTTGAAGGTTCATCCAGAGCGAGTAAATTTTGCCAAGTGGCTGACACCGGGGCGACATCAGATCATTGCACCCAACCAAGAGGGCGCATGGATCACAATGCGGGTCCAAGTGGAGTCGATGGAGTTGGCTAAGAT
>CAMPHP010000172.1 GCA_946885925.1 uncultured Litorilinea sp. | reverse complement strand
ACTCATATGTATGCACCACAGAACCTGGCAATAGCTTTCGGGAATGGCTTATTCATAAGTATGACCGGTTACTCGCATGAATTCGTACAACATCTGAACTATCTTGCAGGGCGGAATGCTGCAACTGGAAGCAGATAGAATCACAGCGGTGTCGCCTCGTAATGGGCTAAACGGCTCATCCTCACGAGGATATAGACTCGATGTAACAATTGTACAGAGTCACAAATAAACTATATCATCGAGATATATGGCGGGCAACCAGCGCTTTTGCATCCACAATAGCAAAGGAAAATACTATCCATGCGTATGGATACGGACGACCTACTCCTAGCAACTCCGACTCACCAACGCGCCTATGACCTTGTGTATGATCTCCTGCACAGGGATAAACGTGTCCTGGCCTTGACCATCACAGGATCGGCAGCGCGCAATGAAGGGTCGTTTGATTCCGATTTGGATTTCGACGTCTTCTTTAGGGAAGGCGCACCAGAAGCAGAAATTCTGGGTGCGGTGGAAGAGGCTCTGAATCGGGAAATCTATGCACAGCAGGGCCAAGAGGTAGGGCGCTTCTTTGCCATCGATCTCCATGCAGCCAATTCGATCATCATCCCACAGGAAAGAGGGTGGACAGATGGGCCGGATAGCTTTGAATTGGAAATCGGCAATACCTTTATCTATTCAAGACTGATCTTTGAACGAGAAGGCTATTTTACCCAAACCAAGGCGAGGTATACACCCTACTACGAGGAATCGCTACGGCAGGAACGGTTGCAACTGGCGCTCAAATTTTGCCACAACAACATTGAGCATATTGAACCCTATGTCAATCGAGGGTTGCACTTCCAAGCATTTAAGCGACTTTATGATGCCACGCGTGAATTTCTTCAAGCCCTCTTTATTGCAAAGAAGGTCTATCCGATTGCCTACGACAAATGGGTGAAAAAGCAGTTGGTTGAAATCCTCGGCTTACCTGACCTCTACAAGCAGTTTATCGCGCTCTATGAAGTACACGCACTAGAAAGCGGTGAGTTGATCACAAAGGGGCAGCAACTTCGCCAGTACTTAGCGACCTATGTGGAGTACTCATCTTTCTCTGTTTCCTGATGTTCGCCCCTATCTTTCCCAATCACGATAATCCATAAGAACAATCAAGACAGACATCAGTTCCTTTGATGGCTTTCACAATGATGGACACACAAGTAAAATAAAGGTGATGGAACGTTGGAAGGTCTACCAAGACGACTTTCATAATTGTTCCAGCAATCATCGGAGTGCCCACGTCGTCAAGTATAATATGTTGGTAACCAACTGTATCCGTCAAGGCTCTCTTCCTTTCGCTCAGTGCATCCATCTATCAATTGTGAATACCAATTGGGAGCATCAAGAACTCTACCGATATAGCGATAGAGGGTTGAGCAGTAGTTGTATAAGCGATATGATAGAAGGACAGTGACTCCCTTCTTTCCTCTTCCGCAACCATCCGCCTTTCCCTTAAGGAGTAACCCTCAAGGAGTAACAAGGTAACCAAATGCAAACCCCCTGCTCAGACATTATCACAACTGAAGAACAACTGCGAGAGATCCTGGGCTATCCCAGCCAGATGGCCGCCAACAAAGCTGTAGACACACTCGATGAGCATTGCCGCACATTTATTGCTAGTTCGCCTTTTATGCTCATTGCCTCATCAGATGCCGCTGGCAATATGGATATTTCGCCCAAGGGTGACCCGGCGGGTTTCGTCAAGGTGCTGGATGAAAAGACCCTAGCAATTCCCGACCGTCCAGGCAACCGCCGCGGGGATACCTTTCGCAACATCTTGCAGAATCCCAACGTCGGACTCTTCTTTTTTATACCAGGCAAGCAAGAGACCTTCCGCGTCAGTGGCAAGGCCATGATTGTGCGCGATCAATGGCTGCGCGAGCAGATGCCAATGCGTGGCAAGACGCCGGACTTCGCCATTGTGGTTACGATTGAAGAAGCGTTTATGCACTGTGCCAAGTGTGTTATCCGTTCAGGAATTTGGCAGCAGGAGCAATGGCCCGAACTGAGTGGTTTGTCTTCGCTTGCTCAGGTTATGGTGGATCATACGAAACTGCCGGATAGCGTTGAAAAGTTACAAACGCTTATTGACGACGGTTATCGCGACAGATTGTACTAATCTAATCCAAATTGATTGCTTCCCACAACTGTCACCATTTCCCCAGAGAGATCCCTACGGGGACAGAGGAGAGAGTCCCCGGAGCTAAGCAACTTGGGTTAATCTACCAACGGCTATTCCACACCCCACAGCTCACACCCCACAGATAAGGTCTTGTTCTATGAGTGTTGACACGCAGATCTGGACATCGATTGACTATGAAAAGCCGGGGAAACAGACTGGCTTCTTGGGCGTACCCCAATCTGACAATTTGGCAGGTTGGGCCACACAGTTTATTCCCATCGCCGTGATCAAGAATGGCAGCGGCCCCACCGCGCTCTTCTTTGGCGGCAACCACGGGGACGAATACGAGGGGGCAGTTACTCTCCCCAAGCTAGTGCGCGCCATTGATCCGGCGCAGGTGCAAGGGCGCATCATCATCATTCCCATGCTCAACCGGCCCGCGGGCCAGGCAGGGACACGCCTCTCCCCTGTGGATGGCAAGAACATGAACCGCGCCTTCCCTGGTGAGCGCAATGGCACCCTCACCAGCATCATCGCCCACTATGTCTCCAACGCCCTCTTTCCATTAGCCGATCTTGTGGTCGACATCCATTCAGGCGGGCGTTCGATTCTCTTTCTCTCTTCAGTCAACATGCACCACGTTGCCAATGAAAAGCAGATGCAGGGCATGTTGCGGTCGGGTGTTGCGTGGGGTGCGCCCTATGTCTTTGTCTATCGCGATGTGGGTGGTGAAGGGCTGCTGCCCAGCCATGCCGAGGCGTTGGGCAAAATGACGTTGGGAACAGAACTAGGCAGCGCGGCGCAATTCTCGCCCGAAATCCTACGCACCACTGAGACAGGTGTCTACAACGTCTTGCGCCTGCACGGTATCCTGGAGGGCGAACCCTCCTTGCCGATCCAGGAGCCACAGATCGTCGGCGCGACCGAGCGCGAGGATTACATCATGGCCCCTGTCAGCGGCATTTTTGAACCCTTCTATGACCTCGGCGGGCATGTGCGCGCAGGTGAGCCTGTAGGCCAAATCCACAACACCGAGGAGCCTTTCAACGAGCCGCGACTTGTCTATGCTGAGACTGATGGCATGGTCATGGGCCGCCGTGCGCTTCCTCTCACGCGTCAGGGCGACTGCGTACTCGTCATCGTCCGCCCCTTCTCTCTGGGATGATCGTAGACTTGAGAGAGACATATACCGCCGGTTGATAGTTGCAGCGCAACTGTCGGACGGAGCAATAAAGCGCCCAATTGATCTACTGGTCTAGTCATCACCTACGCAGGAAGAGAAGCATAGATCAGGCGATAGCTGTGATTGCGGCTGTGGACGATGGTACCGCTGGCAACCGCGGCTTGGACTGCACAACCAGGTTCATTCAGGTGAGTACAATTGCGGAAGCGGCAACGCGTTGCTGCCTCTGCCATTTCAGCAAAGTACGTAATAAGTTCTGACCGAGTTAACCCGCTCAGGCCAAACTCGCGGATGCCAGGTGTATCGACCACCCATGTTTGATTGTCCAATCGCAGCAATGTGGTCTGGGTGGTAGTATGGCGACCTTCGCCACTGTGTTCGCTCACCACACCGACGCGTAAGACTAGACCCGGCTGCACTGCCGATAGGAGCGACGATTTACCAACGCCGGATAGTCCAGCCAATACCGTGGTGCGACCCTGCACCACGGTGCGCAGTTCCTCTATGCCTTCACCCGTTTGGGCACTGGTGAAGACGCAGGGCACACCCAAGGCGCGGTAAGGCTGCAAAGCGCGTTCGCATTCGGCGCGTGACTCAGCCAAATCAATCTTGTTAACGCAGATCACGGCAGGCAAATGGTTTCTCGCCGCAGCCACCAAATAGCGATCGATCAATTCAAACCAAATGATAGGTTCACGCCACGAGGCAACAATCAGGAGTTGGTCGGCATTGGCAACGACTACCTGCTGCAAGTGCGGGTAGAATACATCGGGTCGTGCCAACAAGCTGTGGCGAGGCAGGATCTGCTCAATCACTCCATAACCGGCACCGCCTTGCTGCACAAGCACTTGATCGCCAACCGCCACCGCGTTGGTGAAGCCGGTTTCCTGGGCATGGAGTGTGCCGCGCACAGTACATAACAAAGTCGCGTCTCCGATAGCGACGCGACAGAGATTGCTGGCGATGGCGACAACCCTTCCTTGAAGCGAGGCATCGTCTCCAACAAAGGGAGTTCCTTTGCCGGTGCCCGCTTGTAAGTTGTTTGAATCTGAGCGGACGAATGCGGCGCGTTCCAGCGCGCGCCGTCGATCGCCCTCATCAAGCGGCATGATGCGCTCGAACGCGGCATAGTCGTCGCCATCCAACGTGTCAAGCTGCGCCAGATCCAGATCGGCAGGTGTCCAATCCTTACGCCGCGGTCCGTCGGGCTGCTGATTGCGTTTGAACTTCTTGCGTTCAGCCGCCAGTTGCTTGCGCCGTATGCTTTTTTCCTTCCCCTTGCGTTGCCTGTCCGGGTCAAAGTCGCTCCTTTGATCTGGACGATCAGACTTTTTCATCGGATGAGTCCCCTTTATAAGTTAGTTCCCTTTGCAATTAACAGCCGAAGCGACCGTTAATCTAATGCAGCGAATCTAATGTCGTCCCGCGTCTACTTACGCCCAGCGCAAAACAGCCACGGGATGAGATGCCCCCTGGCTTTTCCCTGCACGCTTGCCGCTAGCTGGCCTTTTGGCTGTGGATAGCTTTGTTATGACCGCAGACGTGAAGCTAGGAACTAAAAAGCCACGGGGCAGGATGCACCCGTGGCCGAAGAAGCAGATCGCTAAATAGCTACCGGCTATAGGGCAGGCGCATCCCATATTTGATCGTGAAAACATTGATAGTCGTAATGATATTCATAGGACGCGCCTCCTTTCTTGAAGAAGATAGAACCATTGACAGCCGCCTCGTGTTGGCTGTCCACTCGTTTCTGCCACTCGTTTCTGCCACTCGTTTCTGTCCACAGAGTACTGCACATTGATAGGCCATGTCAAGAGATAGCCCTATTTTTGCCTGATTGACGCCAACTAGCCATATCGCCTATAATTCCTGCGTTCATAACCGTTGCAGAAGAATCTGCTTATGATTGTGTATCCTGCACTCCCCGCTTCAATTGCAGATCTCTAACCAATCATTTTGCCGCTGCTTGTTCCAGTCGCAGTGGACTTGGCGTAATGCCGTAATCTATTTGTGAATTCTAAAGCGACAGGATAGCTACCGCCATCTTGATGCTTGTCTTGTTTTCTTGCCTTTGTTTTGTTCTCCTTTCCCTGTTGAGATAGCAACGAACCTCATGAGCGCACCTGTATTGGAGATGAAGCACATCTCTAAACGTTTTGACGTGACTCAGGCATTGGATGATGTTTCGCTTGATCTCTATCCGGGTGAAATCCATGCTTTGCTTGGCGAGAATGGGGCTGGCAAATCCACCCTGATCAAGATCATGACGGGCATCCACCGGCCCGACCGCGGCGAGATCTTGCTTGAAGGCAAGCCAATCACCGTACACAACTCTGTGGACGCACAAAAGGTTGGCATTGCTGCCATCCACCAGGAGCCGATGATCTTCCCCGACCTTGACGTGGCAGAGAATATCTTCATCAGCCATGCCGGGCGTGGCATTTTTCTGCACTGGGGCCGCATGTATGAGGAAGCCGAGCAGATCCTTAACGAGTTGGATATTCAACTGGATGTACGCAGCCAAGCACGCGGGCTGACGCTGGCAGCGCAACAAGTTGTGGAGATTGCGAAAGCTCTCTCGCTCAAGGTGCGCGTGCTGATTATGGACGAGCCAACGGCCTCGCTTTCCGCCCACGAAGTTGACCAGCTTTTCAAGCTAGCTCGTCGCTTGCGTGACCAGGGTGTGGCTTTACTCTTTATCAGCCACCGCATGGAAGAGGTCTTTACCATTGCCGACCGCATCACCATCATGCGCGATGGCAAGGTGATCTCCTCTGGCGCTGCGCGTGAGTATACGCCCGACCGCGCCATTCGCGAGCTGGTGGGGCGCAAGGTCGAGGAGTTCTTTGCACACCGCGAACACGAACAGCGAGAGTTGCTGCTGTCGGTGCGCGGGCTTGGCCGGTCGGGGGTCTTTAGCCATATCAACTTCGACGTTCACCGGGGAGAGGTGCTAGGCTTTGCCGGACTTGTAGGTGCAAGACGCACCGATGTTGGCCTTGCCCTCTTTGGCATTGAACCGGCGGATAGCGGCGAGATCTTCTATGAAGGGCAGCGCATTGCAATCCGCTCGCCAGAGCAGGCTGTTGCGCTCCAGATTGCCTACTCCACCGAAGACCGGCATCAGCTTGGCCTTACCTTACCCATGTCCATCACACCGAACATCACCTTGCCCATGTTACGGCACTATCTCGCTACGCTGGGGCTGGTGCGGCGCAAAGACGAAATCGCCACCGCCGAAGAATATCACCGGCGTCTTGCTGTGCGTGCGCCATCGGTACAGCATATCGTCGGCAAACTTTCTGGCGGCAACCAGCAGAAGGTAATGCTGGCG
>CAMPHP010000171.1 GCA_946885925.1 uncultured Litorilinea sp. | reverse complement strand
GCCATAGTCAGGTCATAGATCAGTGGAGCCGCCAGCGTTCTATCCAGTTCTGGCAATCCTGGTATCGGATTTTGCATGCGATAGAGATGACGGATTGTTTGGTTTCGCACGTCCTCGAAGTTCAGTCCCATCCCTTGCAGCACCTCTACCGCCATACCCTCCCCTTGGCGCAATATACCGAGCAGTAGATGCTCCGACCCAATCTGTTTGCCTTCCGACAATCGCGCTTCGTCAACAGCCAGTTCAATTACCTCTTTTGTGCGTAGGGCGAGCACGGGCTTTCTAGACACTGGACTAGGACCATTGGGCAGGACAAGTTCCATCGCGTGAATGACCTGCCCAGGCTCCACACCCAGTTTGCGTAGCACATCTACAGCAGTACCGTCCCTTGGATACATAAGGGCAAGCAGCAGATGCTCCGGGCTAATGCTATCATGGTTAAAGCGCACAGCAACTTCTTGGGCTAGAATCAGCGTATTCCGGGCGTGAGTGCTAAAGCGGTCGAGTTTATCGGGCATGGTTATCCTTTCCTACCGTGAACGCGTGAGAACGCTCGGATCGCGCCAATATCCGAAACACCGCCACACCAGCACCAGGAATACCGAAAACTGCGGTTTATCGCTACCACAACCAAAGATGGTTCGGTTGTGAATGCCCCATGATAGGTTTTTGAATCAGGTTTATTACAGACTTGTACTGCCGAGGAGAAGTAGTGGAGGAGATGGGGACGCTAATGCCCCAATGTCTTCACACTATGTTCACGGTCATGGTGGATCAACTGCCAAGAGCCAAAGCGATCTAGTAATTTACGTACCCGGTCACGACGCACCCGCAAGCGCGGTTCCTTTGCTTCCCATTGCCCTTTAACTTGGTTGATCACCAACAGCGAATCACCCCGAATCTCCACCCGTGCCGTCTCAGGTGCAGCTCCGCTATCTTCCAACCGCTGCAAGATCGCTTCTAGGGCAGCAATCAGCGTGTCATATTCGGCTTCGTTGTTGGTGACGCGATCCCCAAAGCGTAGTTGCACAATTTGTTGAGGCTGTCCGGGCCAACGCAAAGCATAGGAGCCATATCCTTGCCCTGGATTCCCTCGGCTGCCCCCGTCAAAGATCACGACAATCGGTTGTTCAGGGGCCTGTCCAGGCAGGGGAGCCATCTCATGAGGCTGCAACGGTGCGCTGGTAGTGGGCGCACCCTTTACCACCTTGCCACTGACCGCAGAGCGATATGGCTCGGCACGGTCAGAGTCAGGGTCAGGCTGTGGGTCGCGCGAAGGTTGTGCAGGAACTAAGACGGGGCCTGCCGAACGCGGCTTCTGGCTGGCGCGCCGCATACGCCGTTTGGCCTGCAATCCCAATGCCGGTGCCACTTGCAACCGCTCACGGTCGGTCAGCAATTCGTCACGATCCAGCAAGCCGCTAGTACGTAAACGACGCAAAAGTCGCCGCCGCTGTGCTGGCGTCAACTGTTGTACAGCCTCAACCAGTCCATTGAGAGCGGCTTCCTCATCTTCAATCGAAGCATGTTCAGACTGAGTCTGCGCTGTATCTTTAGGATCAGAGACCGAGCGTGTAGAACGACTGCCGTTACTCATAGCCATTACCCGTAGCCATTCCTCAAAGGAGATTACTTTGCTACTTGATGGTTTCGCGCTGAGCCTGGCGTTCCTGACGGCGGCGCAAACGTGCCTTTTCCCAGAGGTGCAACAGGTTGGAATTGTGGAACTGCTGGACTAACCCACCCAGGGGGATGCGGCTCCGTCCAAACTGCTCAATATCATTTTGCAGCAAGTCATGCTTGGTACCGCCTTTGTCCATCAACGATTCCACTGTGTACTGAATGTCATCAAGGTATTTAATGCTGGCGTTGATGCTGCTGGTCACTTCACCGCGCAGCAAAATATCGCCATGCCCCTGGACAATACTCTCTAAGTTATAGTCATACAAATTGGAAAGCGAACGCCGGTATTGATCAATGTCACTAAACGGGCTTGCAATGACCGGCACGGGCATCATCAAGTCCGAAGCAAACAGCACCTTATCTTCACGCACATGCACAGCGCAGACTTCCGGGCTGGGCCCAGGTGTGTTGAAGATATGCACCGTCTTGCCCCCCAGACGGATTACCATTCCCTCATTAAAGACCAATTTGGGCAAGCGAATCTGCACAGAACGCAATTCCGGTGTATGCTCCTTCGCCTCTTCCAGCGATGCGAACGCATACTTTTGCAGATAGTCGCGACATAGCTCATGAGCCACCAACTCAGCATCCGGCAACAAATAGGAGCCATATACATGATCAGCATGAGCAACAGTATTGATTACATAGCGGATACCCTGGGGACAAACACGATTGGCAAAATCGATGATCTGCTTGGTCTCTGAAGGAAAAGGCAGCGTATCAATCAGGATGCCCCCTTCCTCAGTGACCACCAATCCAGCATTTACCTCTAGATAGAGTTCGCTGGTAAATACCCATGTATCATCAGCCACGCGTGTGCGAATGATTGCCACAATCAACTCCCCTGTTCCTACAATGTACTATTGCCGGCAGCACCAACGCGCTGAGCGGCTTTCGGTTATGACAAGCTCAATACCCAAGTCTAACACAGGTAGTTGGCCTAGTCAAACAAGTTTACATAATTTCGTTTTCATTCTTTAGGCACAAAAAAATCCGTCCGGTATAACCCGGACGGATGACTCCGCAGAGTCGTGTGGACGGAGGGTTGCGAACCTGCGAAAGCAGGTGGGTGCCAACTGGACGCTTCCGTCTTGCCGCAGCAGAGCTTTGGCTATCACATCCACGCCACGTAGTCAGGCTCCCGTTTTGTAACTGTTGGCTCGCCCCATATCCCATCCAAGCACGGAAACCGCAGAGCCAATTAAATTATACTATACAGGCCGATTTCGAGCAAAGGATCCCGCCCCTCACAAGCTACACAATTCACAAACGGGCAACACCCTTACGGCTATAACAAACTAATACCTGGACACAAAATCCCTAAGCGTAAGCCTACTAGTGCTTTTCCTGTTGCGAGACCATATACGAACGCAAAACAGCATTAATACGGGTTTGATACCCTTTGCCTTGTTTCTTGAAGAACCGTAGTACATCAGCATCCAAGCGCAGGTTGACATGCTCTTTGGGCTCAGGCATTACTAATTTTGCGCTATCCCAATCCCACTCAATTCCGGCTTCGTCCGGATCTGAGGCAATTGCTGCCTCAATCTCTTCTTCAGACATAGCGTCCACCTTGGCCCAGTTGGTACGGTCTTCACCACGCTCCCGCATCGCTCTAATTTCTTCCACTGTGTAACGCTTGATATCTTCGTCGTTCGCCATCTCGCGCACTCCTTATGGAAATAATGCGACAATTGCCATCTCGCATTGTATACACAACAGTAGCATACCGGCCTTCAATGGTGCCGACAGCTAAGAAGCGTTGCTCACTACCTTGGTAAGTGGAGTTTATGACAATGTGAGATCCATAAAGTACATCTTCCGCCCTAAGAAAGTCAAAACCATGCTTATGTAAATTGCTAAGCCGCTTGCTTTCATCCCATTCGATCATTAGTATATCCACAATTTGTGGGTACGATCAAGTAGCAATAATACTCTTCTTGACGACGAGGAATATATTTTGTAACGAGTTTAATGTCGCCGCTTCCCTCCCCGCCGCACCCGGAGGGTTACCACGGCAGCGCGCACATCTTCCGCCTCCCCTGCTTCGGACAAAACGTCTAGCAAAACTTCCTGCTTGGCAGCATCCAATGTACCATGCGCGCCATTCGCCGTTGCCAATACCATTTGCCGCAAATCAGCATTGCCCGCGGCCAACAACGCAGCAGCCAGGTAGCGAAAGAGATCCAAATCCTTTACTTCTCTCAGCAGCCGCGCCAGTGTCTCCTGGCTAATCGCTTCATCGGGATGTTCAAGCAGCAAATCGGCCAAACCGACCAAAATAACGGGCTGCGTACATTCAGCAAAACAAGCCACCAAAGGCGGCAGTGCCTCCATAGGCAACCGGCCCAAACTGCGTAAACAGGCACTTGCCACCTCCGGTTGCATCCGCGCTGCATCCTGCGTGGCGTAGAAGTAAAGCGGCAACAATTCCCCTTGCGCAGCCAGCACCGTTACTGCGGTCAGCGCAGGTTCGCCCGACATTGGATCAGTGAGTGGATCGGCCAGGAGCCGTGTCGCGTGAAAACGGCTGCGCACGTCGTCAATTTCAGCCAATGTGACCAACGCCCCGCTACGCAAGAGCGCGGCTTCCTCCTTGAAGGCTGGTGGCGGGAATTCATAAGTCATCAATGCCTGCTCCAAAAGCACAACGTCGGCAGGTTCACAGAGAGGGCGCAGGGCACGAACTATCTCACTGCGCACGTAGGTACCCGGGTCACGGCTGACACCTTGGGTGGCGTAATGCTCGTACAGCCGTACCAGCGCCTGGCGCGCCGGTGGGTGAGGTTGCCGCACCAGCACACGCAGGGCAGCGCGCACAACCTCTAGCCCATAGCGCGGCTGGAGCAAAGTTGATGCGTAATCAGCACGTGCTGGTGGATCATCAACCAACTCGCGCAAGCGCTGTAACCGGCTTTCTTTGCTTTCGCTCATATCACTCTCTTTAGCAGACAAATCTATCGAACAGATGGGCGCTTTCCCACTGTACGCAACGCCTGTCTCGTGGTAAAATTTCGTCTATGATGCGCCAAATACCTGAACGAGTACAACAAAAATTAGCAAACTTGCCCGATTCTCCTGGCGTCTATCAGATGCTCAACAAAGAGGGCAAAGTAATTTACGTGGGCAAGGCGGTTGTCCTACGCAACCGCGTGCGTAGCTATTTCCACAGTTCGGCCCAGCATACGCCCAAAACCCAGGCCCTGGTTGATGAGATTCATGACATTACCTGGTGGGTGACGCAGACCGAGTTGGAAGCCTTGGTGCTCGAAAACGAGCTTATCAAACGCTACCGCCCCCACTATAACATTCGCTTAAAAGACGACAAATCTTTTCCATATATCAAGATCAACTGGCAGGACGACTTTCCCAAAGTCCAAGTCGTCCGCAAAATGCTCAAAGATGGAGCACGCTACTTCGGCCCCTATACAAGCGCGCGTGCCTGCTATCAGACCCTGGATGCTCTGCGTCGCATCTTCCCGTATTTAGATTGCGAGCGCACCATCACAGGCAAGGACGAGCGTCCATGCCTCTACTATCATATCAAGATGTGTGGCGGCCCTTGCATTGGTGCCCAAAACCGCGATGAGTACCGCAGAACAATCCAGCAGTTGATGGACTTTCTCTCCGGCGACACTGACCATGTCCTCACCCAGTTGGAGCAGCAGATGGAGCGCGCCGCCGAAAATCTCCAATTTGAGTTAGCAGCGCTCTACCGCGACCGGCTGAAATCTGCCCAGCAAATTGCCGAGCAGCAAAAGATCATCAGCACCAGAATGGAAGACGCTGACTATATCGCGGTGGCCCAAGACCCGCGCACGGGCGACACCGCGGTGCAGGTCTTTATGGTACGGCGCGGACGGTTGATTGGCCGAGAGAACTTTATGCTTGAAGGAGCGGAAGTACCACAAGCAGACGTCAACCAACAGGGATTGCTGGTAGGCACCTTTATCCAACAATTCTATGACAGTGCAGCCTATATTCCTCCCCTAGTCTTGGCAGAAGCCATGCCTTCAGATCATGTCGTGCTAGAGCAATGGCTGAGTAGCAAGCGCGGCCACAAAGTTGAGTTGCGCCTACCCCAGCGCGGGGCGAAGCGCGAACTCATGGAACTGGCGCACCAAAATGCTGCCGAGTATTTGCGTCTACAACAAGCCGAGCGCAACGCCGACAGTCACCGCCAAACCCAAGCAGTCGCAGAGCTTCAGGCCGCGCTCCACCTAGAGCACCCCCCTATGCGGATTGAGTGCTTTGACATTAGCACCCTGCAAGGCACCAACACGGTAGGTTCGATGGTCGTCTTTCTGCGCGGCGTTCCTGCCAAAAATCATTACAAGCGCTTTAAGATTCATGGCAAGGGCAGCCAGGGTGAACCTGACGACTTCGCCAGTATGCGCGAAATGCTGCGCCGCCGTTTCCGTCGCCTCGTGGAAGACAACAGCACGCCCGATCCCGGCCAAAAGGCGCGCAACGGAGACGAAAGCTTCCGCTCCATGCCCGATCTTGTCATTATTGATGGTGGCAAGGGGCAGTTGGGCATTGCCGTGGAAGTGCTTACAGAATTGGGTCTCTTTGGTCGCTTTCCAGTAGTTGGCCTTGCCAAACGTGAAGAAGAAATCTACCGTCCGGGCATAAGCGACCCGCTCTGGCTCAAACGAGGCAGCGAGGCACTCCATCTTGTGCAGCGCATTCGCGACGAGGCACATCGCTTTGCCATCACTTATCACCGCAATTTGCGTCAAAAAGAACAGACCCGCTCGCTGTTGGACGAAATTCACGGCATTGGGCCTGCTCGACGCAAGGCGCTGCTGACCTACTTTGGTGGCGACGTGGATCGTATCCGCGAGGCAACCATAGAGGAATTAACTGCTGTACCAGGAATGAACCGGCGTTCGGCAGAGCTTCTTAAGTCCCAACTTTGACGCTATGCAGACCATCGCGCGTGGCAGTGATATACGTAATCTAACCTAAGTTACTACACGCATCTGTCACCCCGTAGGGATCTTTCTGATGGTGCGATCTCAGAGAGACCCCTACGG
>CAMPHP010000170.1 GCA_946885925.1 uncultured Litorilinea sp. | reverse complement strand
ATTCCTGGTGGAGCAGTCCAGGATAGCGAAGGAAAACGTAACTTAACCGACGCGCTCAAAGACGGGGATTTCCGTCGCTATTTGATTGGTCTGGGGCTTGTGACCGTGGGAACGGTGCCGCTGGCGTCGTTTTTGCCGCTCTTTATGGAGGAACTAGGGGGACTTAGCTCGGCTGCGGTGGTGCAGCTACAGATGGGGAGCCTGTTGGGGATGCTGCTCTCTAGCTATCTGTGGGGCTGGGCAGCCGATCGCTTTGGTGGCAAGCCAGTGCTGCAATTCGGATTGGGACTATTGGTTCTGCTGCCCATTTTGTGGTGGTTGGTGCCGCGCATGAGCCCTTTCACGCTGCCCCTAGCACTTCTGGTATCGTTTCTGCAAGGTATGGCGTCACTCGGTTGGGGTATCGGTGCGGGACGGCTTCTCTATGTGAGTATTGTGCCTGTCCAAATGAAGTTGGACTACATGGCTGTCTACTTTGCTTGGGCGGGAATCCTCAGTGGCGTCAGCCAGTTTGTTGGGGGTGGTGTGCTGGATGCTGCGCGGGGTCTATCAGGTAGCTATCTGGGGGTGTCGATCAATCCCTATCTTCCACTTTTTCTGGCTGCCATTCTGTTGCCGCTGGCGGCAGTCCTGTTGTATCGCACCGTACATGGAGATAGTTCTGTCACGACCACACAATTTGCCGGAATTTTTCTGCGCGGCAATCCGATTCTGGCGATGGGTTCAATGATCCGCTTTTATCGTGCCAAGGATGAAGAAGACACCGTTGCTGTTACCGATAGAATGGGCGAGATCCGCAGCCGTTTGACCGTGGATGAGTTACTGGATGCATTGGCGGATCCTCGTTTTAACGTGCGCTTTGAGGCGATTCTTGCCATCGCCAGGATGCCCGCAGATCCGCGGCTCACGGAGGCATTGGTGCAGGTGTTGCAAAGCAAGTCCCCTGCTTTGAGTGTAGTTGCGGCATGGGCAATCGGGCGCATGGGTGCAAAGGATGCAGTCCCACCTCTACGCACTGCACTGGATTCGCGCTATCGATCTGTGCAAGGCTATAGCGCGCGGGCTTTGGCAACGTTGGGGGATAAAGAGAGTGTACCAGAATTATTGGCAAGGCTGGCGCATGAAGAGGACGCTGGATTAAGTTTGGCCTATGCGTCAGCGTTGGGGAAGCTAGGCGTGGATGAGGCACTGCCGACGTTGTTGGAGCGACTGGCTGCGTGCGACGACGAAGTCATGTCTGCCGAACTGGCTTTGGCGGTTGCGCGCATTCTTGGCAACGAACGCGGCTATATTCAACTGGCGCGCGCCATGCGCAGCCAGCCAGGCACTACCTATTCTCAAACCCTTGCCCATGCGCGCCGCCACATGACTCGACTGCATCGCCGCGGTGAGGCGATCACTGCGGGATTGCAGCCGATTGAGGACGATTTCGCCCATGAGCAGTTAGAGTTGGCTGCCCAGGCATTGGGGGAGTGGATGGCACACGCACCCGCCGCCTGGTACAGCGCGGCGGGTAATGAAGTCATGCGCGAAGTGGCCCGCCAGCTTCAGGAATTCGGGTATAAGCGTCCGGAGTATCTGTTGTTGGGGCTGCATACCCTGACAGCGGGCCTAATGGAGTAGACTAGAGACCGGAATACCAGGCCCGAGCGCTCTGGACATAGAATTGGTCAAGTATGTCAGGGGGCAGATTTAAGCCTTTGGTGGTGCGGTCGCGCACAGTCACTTCATTGCCAGCGTCAAAATAGGCAAAGTGGGTCGTGAAGTTGGTGCGTAATTTATCAAGAGCCTCAGCGCGTTCCCCTGATGACATGGCAGAGGGCCGTTCCCGCATCACAACATCTGTGCCATAGAGAATGCGGTCAGCATAGCGCAGAAAGAAGTCCCGTACCTTTTCTGTTGGCTGGATAACCAGGTCAATTAAGCGGGCTGAAATGTCCACTGCAAAGTTGGGATAGCGGTCGAAGCGAGCGGCTACCTCATCCACGTCGTATTCGAGACTGCCGAGGTGGGCACCCACAACGCGCAGATTAGGATGCTTGGCGACTACGTTGTCACGCGCTGTAATGAGTTGCTGGTGGCTCGGATAGTCGGGGCGATTGTACATGTGCCATTCGGGATTGTTGCTGTAATAGCCATAATGCGGGTTCTTGTCATCCAGCGGCTGCCAACAGGCGAGCGGCTCGGCAATGTGCATGAGCAAGGTGCGATTGCTGGCGGCTATGTGTTCATAGATGGGGTCGAAGATAGGATCATCGGGCATAAGGAAAGAGCCGTCCGGCTTGCGTACCTCCATGCCAACATTCTTCCAGACTTTGCAGGCAATCGCCCCCGCGGCAAAATCGGCATTGAGTCCGGCGATCGCCCGGTCATGCCAGGATGGATCGCTGAATGCCGGGAAGTCAGGTAGGTAGAAACTGGTACACCATGCGAAGCGATTGGGGTGCTGGTTGGTCATCTGCCGGTAGAGATCAGCTTGGTCGCGCCAATCGAGGGCAGGGTCCTTCACAAAGCAGATGTTGAGGAATTTGAGATCGTACTCTGCGAGCAATGCCAGGAAATCCGGGTCATCGTCGGCATAGTGCATGTGTGCGTCAATGATCATGGGTGGTCTCTTCTAGGTGGGAGGTTGGATGGGATTGCTGATGTTTGGATACTATTTAGTATAGTAGGGAAGGGAGGATTCTCCAAGCATTTATGGAAGTTACCTATCAAGTGCATGGGGACTATGCGCCAGAAATAGAAGCGTTTTATGCTGGGTGTGGTTTTGTACACACATCCGCTGGTTTGATTAACCTATCAACTTCAACTCGCTAGTAAGGATTGATGATGAGCAAAAGGCCAAGAATTGCAGCGATTGTGACGGAGTATCGCAAGTTCTCCCATGCACAACATATTGTAGACCGCTTTCTCGAGGGATATGGATGGAATAGCCGCCACCACTATCCAGAGATGGATATTGTGTCTCTGTATGTAGATCAGGTTAAGGAGAATGATTTGAGCCGGGAACGCGCCGCGAGGTTTCCAACGATGCGTCTTTACACCACGATTGCCGATGCGCTCACGCTGGGTGGCGATGATTTGGCTGTGGATGGCGTGCTGTTGATTGCCGAGCATGGCGATTATCCTGCCAATGAGAAGGGGCAGCGACTTTGGCCGCGCTATGAGATGTTCAAGCAAATTGTGGCGGTCTACCGGATGACTGGAAAGACCGCGCCCATTTTCAATGACAAGCATCTGTCGTGGAAGTGGGAATGGGCCAAGGAGATGTACGATACGGCTCAAAGCATGGGGTTTGCATTGATGGCTGGTTCGTCGCTTCCTGTTACTTGGCGTATTCCGTCTGTGGAGTTTCCTGAGGGGGCGCAGCCGACAGAGGCGCTGTGTGTCGCCTATGGTGGCGTGGATAGCTATGATTATCATGCGCTGGAGACCACGCAATGTATGGTCGAGCGGCGTCCTGGGGGTGAACGGGGTGTGCGTTGGGTGCAAGCGTATAAGGGTGAGAATTTCTGGGAAGCACACCATGCTGGTGTCTGGTCGCGCGAGCTGTTTGAGGCCGCATTGAGCCGCAGCCATACCTTGACCCCTTCACGTCCGGGCTTTAATGACATCTTCCCGACATTGGATGAGATGAAGGAAATTGTGAAGGAGCCTATTGCTTATTCGTATGAGCATGTGGATGGGGTGCGCGGTACGATGATCCTGCTCAATGGTTTGGTGCAGGACTTCAACTTTGCGGCATCGCTTAAGGGGCGTAATGAACCTTTCTCTACACAGATGTATCTGCCCATGCCGCCTGCACGCACTACATTGGCGAATTTCTTTTCGCCGTTGGTCAACAACATCGAGCAGTTGTTCCTGACTGGGCAATCGCCCTATCCAGTGGAACGGACATTGCTGACAGGTGGATTGGTGGAGGCTGGGGTGGAGAGTCTCTTCCAGGGACAAGTTCGTATTGACACTCCCCATTTGGCGGATGTTTGCTATCCAGCGCCAACTACCTCGACCTTCTGGCGCACCTAGTAGTTACACACGAATCGTCCATCATGCATGCCGCGAATCATGAGATTGGAAAGGTTTATACGTACTATGACTCCCAAGTCTGCACCCAAGCGGGTGGCAGTTATTGCTTCGATATATCGCCTACGTTCACATGCCCAGCACTTCTGCGACCGGCTGTTGGTGGGGTATCCCCATGGCGGGCGTTGGCACCGGCCTAACTTTGAAATTGCATCGCTCTATGTTGACCAGCGTCCGAGTAACGATCAGAGTATTGACCGTGCGCGAGAGTTTGGTTTTGAAGTCTATCCGACCATTGCGGAGGCATTGCGCTGTGGCGGGGATCAGTTGGCAGTAGACGCGGTGATGATTGTGTGCGAGCATGGAGAATATCCTCGCAATGAGAAGGGGCAAATCCTCTACCCGCGCTATGAGTTCTTTAAGGAGTGCGTAAAGGTTTTTGAGGAAGATGGGCGCTCTGTGCCTGTCTATAACGACAAGCATCTCTCTTACAGCTTTGCGAAAGCGCAGGAGATGGTGGAGGATGCACACCGGCTGGGATTTCCCTTTTTGGCGGGATCATCGCTTCCTGTAACCTGGCGGCTGCCCGATGTGGATGTGCCGTTGGGGGCAGAGATCGAGGACGCGTTGATGGTCGGCGTAGGTGGCTCTGACCCAATGGATTATCATGCGCTGGAAGCGATGCAGTGTATGGTGGAGCGTCGAAAGGGCGGCGAGCATGGTGTGAAAGCGGTGCAGTTGATTGAGGGCGATGCTGTGTGGGAAGCGGGGGATGCAGGGCGCTGGTCCTGGCGCTTGCTGGAGGCTGCACTTTCGCGCAGCGATTCGCCTTTAGGGCTGACGGAGACGGATGGACGTACGCAGGATTTAATCCGTACAGGTGAACTCAAGCGCATTGTAGAAAAGCCGGCTGCGTATTTTATTGAGTATGCCGACGGATTGCGTGCGACGTTGCTGATGCTCAACGGCGCGATTAAGGATTTCTGCTTTGCTGCGAAACTGGCGGGTGAAGAGACTCCGCTTTCTACTCAATTCTTCCTGACACCTGGCCCCAATGTTACCTATTCGGCTTGCTTGGTCGCCAAGATCGAGGAAATGGTTGTGACAGGGATTGCACCGTTTCCTGTAGAGCGAACAATGCTGGTGAGTGGGATGCTAGAGGCATGCCTAACATCACGCGTGCAACAGTCCGAGCGATTGGAGACACCGCACCTGGCTGTGACATATCAGCCGCCCAAAGAGTCCCAACATATGCAATTATAGGGGCAGATCCATCCTACGAATTTACCACTTCTTTCGTTGAGGATAAAGCAGCCATCCCGCCGCTAGTAGCGAAAACAGCGAAATCAGAAGCCCTGTCCATTCGGGCCAACCTTCGCGGTAGACAACTTCTATCGTATAAGGGCCACCGGCGGGCAGGGTGATTTGTTGTAGCCCATAGGCGTTGGCAGTGATGGGCAGAGATTGCCCAGAGACTTGTGCGCGCCAGAGGGGATAGTAGCTCATTTTGAGCAATAACGTGGCGTTGGGGTCACTATCGGCGATGTCGATAACCCAACGCCGCGCTGTACGTTCAACCAACTTGGCAGTCGCCCCTTGTGCCTCTAGCCATTCGCCGCGTGTGTCGGCAAGATGATAGATGGTAAAATAGTCGTTCGCCCAAGAACGGTAAAAATGGCGAGATGCTTCGAATCGACCACGCGCTTTGCTATCATTCTCTCCGACGATGAGAATGGTTGCATTGAGCCGGTTGAGGTTGGTGACGAGCTCGGTATCGGTTATTTCTTCCCACGGTTTACCAAAGATCTGCTGGTTGTCTCCATGCTCGACCTGGGCAGGCAGGAGTTCGGCGCGTGGATCGCCCACCCATAGCCAGCGGGCAATGGGGGACCAATGTGAGAATGTCCCTCCGATGATTTCGCGACCTGTTAAGTATGGGGTCATGCTTTGGAGAGTGGTGGGTGTAATGGTGCCATCCTCTCCAGGCAAAAAGAGATAATTGGAGACAAAAAAGACCCTGCCACTGGTCGGGTCCTGGCGTATCGCTTCCCAATAGCCCTGGAAGGCTGGATGTTGGAGCATGCCATCCAATACAGAGGGCTCATTCACTTGCCTGCTGTTATTCAGGTTGTCCCACGCTTGGGGAATGATAGGCTCTAGTGTGAGGATGAGAACCAACCAACTGGTAAGTGCAAGCCAAGGCATGCGCCATAGGAAATGGGAGGTGGCCGCGCCCACGGCACAACCGACCAAGAAGATGAGTGCAAGGTAATATTCTGCGAAAAACCGAACTGAATCGAAGGCGGTTATCTGAAAGTGCTTGACGAGCACTCGGTCATTGAACAGAATGCCTAGCACGATGAGCTGAAGTAGCAATGCTAGAACGGCAACCGTAGCCTCTACTTGTGGGTTCCGCTGAGCTAACAGCAGCAGTGCCATCAGCGCCGCCAACCACAACCATTCAACAGTGCTTGCGTCAAACCAACTCACGACCTGGTCCGGTGTGGCGCGTGCCATCGCTGCGGCATAGGGTGAATAACGCACAAGCAATGGCAGCATCCACCAGGCTACCAGCCCTACAGCCAATGAAAACCAACCAGCTAGCCATAGTCCCTGCCTTGTCAGTGATGAGCGGATGGATTGCGTCGCATGATGGATGCTCCATTTATGCCGGACTAGAGCGTAAAGGAGTATGGCTAGAATAAGGG
>CAMPHP010000169.1 GCA_946885925.1 uncultured Litorilinea sp. | reverse complement strand
CGACCTGGGAGCCGCCCAAGAAATCTTAGACCGCTACTTTGGCTATGCCGTGGCGTTGGGCGTGGAAAATGTCGTGCTTGCCCAGGCATCCGATCTAGGCGGGCTGCGTCCGGTGTGGATGCCAAACGTTCATGATTCCTATTCATCCACCCCATCTCGCGATCCGATCCGCCAGCCCCGTGGCGCAGAGCCACGCATAGGCCGTTCGCCAGCGACACGCCCCTCTATCCCGCGTGTCATGCCCAACCGCCCAACACTTGCCGGTATGTCTGTCCAATTAGGTAACAGCCTCCGTCAGGCAAGCAATAACCTGGGCAGCCTGCTCAGTACCGCCGCGGGAGATGCCAACAGCGCGACGCGCACCGTTGTCCTCAACAGCCAACTGCAACGCCGCGAGATGCAATGGAAGCCGAATACCCCTGTCGAGCGCGTTCTAGACGACATACTGCGCCAATCTGTTTCCGATGCGCGCGAGGTTCAGGCGCGTGAGGTGGCACGACGCAATCAAGCACGCAGTAGTCCCACCAGCGGTTGGGGTGATTGGGACAGCGGAGGGAGCGACAGCAGGAGCCGCAGCCGCCCTCGTTCAAGCGGTGGTTTTGGCAGGAGTTCAGGCGATAGTTCCAACCGTAACAGTTCAAGTCGCAGCAGTTCAAGCCGTAGCAGTTGGGGGAGTTCAAACAGTTCCAATCGTTCAAGTAGTTCTAGCCGTAGTAGCTCGAGTCGTAGTAGCTCAAGCAGTTCCAGTCGCAGCAGTAGCTCGCGTAGCGGCGGGGGTGGACGCAGCGGCTTCCGCTAAATCATCAGACACATTTTTTAGGAATTCATGGGAGGCAGACGGTATGCCCCATACTCGTTCCGGTCTTGACTATATCCGTGCAGAGGTTCGCCAGCAGCCCGCCATCGGTGTCCACCAGGTCAATCCAGATCTCTACCGGCTGCAATGGAATGAGAATCCGTTCGACTTCCCTGCCGACTTAAAAGAGGAAGTCCTGGCACGTCTCTCCAAACTTCAGTGGTCGCGCTATCCACTCGGTTTCCGCGCCTATCCTGTGATCGAGGCTCTGACAAAGTTCACGGGTCTGGGCAACGACCAAATCATCGTTGGCAATGGCTCCAGCGACATCTTGCGCGTGGTTGTCTCGTCAATCCTCCATACTGGCGACCATCTCGTGACCCTCTCCCCCACCTTTGGCGGCTATGCCTCGCAGGCGCGCCTTGCCGGTGCTGCCGTTCATGAAGTAGCACTCGATCCCGCCAACGGCTTTGCCCTTCCCGTTGAAGCCATTCTCGAAGAAGTTGCCCGCCATGAAGCCAAACTGATTGTCATCTGCGCGCCCAACAACCCCACTGGCACAATCTATCCCTATGAGCGCCTGAGCCAGATTGTCACGCAAAGCAATGCTTTTGTCCTGATCGATGAAGCCTACGCCGAGTTTACCACCCAAGACCTCCGCCCGCTGCTCGCAGAAGCAGACAACGTGGTTCTGGTTCATACCCTGAGCAAAGCTTTTGCGCTGGCAGGGGTGCGCGTTGGCTATGCACTGGCTTCGCCCGAAGTAGCGACCCAAATGCAAAAGCTGGTCAATGTCTTTACCATGAGCACCTTTAGCGAAACCGCAGCCATCGTCGCCCTAGAACATATGGAGCGCTTCCAGCCTTTGATCGCGACGCTCGTCTCCGAACGTGAACGCATGGCATCCGCACTCGCCCAACTACCTGGCGTCACCGTTTACCCCAGCGGCACCAATTTCCTCTTTGTCCACCTGGGACGGTCAGGCAAGGACGCGCACGACTATCTACGCAGCCAGCAGAACGTCCTGGTTGCCGATATGGGAATGTATGCGGGGTATCAGGACTACCTACGCATTAGCATAGGCACAGCAGAAGAAAATGACTTAGTGGTCAACGGTCTGGCCGAGTATTTTGCCACCATCCCAACCTAACTTGGCGCACACTATATTGCACAGGATATTTTGGGGGACTTGCTCGCGCATCTACGCAAATATGGAAACCACCTAAAGGAGCCTTGATAATGACGATGATGACCCATTCATCCGCAATTGGAGAAAAGATCTGGGCAACGCCGTTCATTGATACTCATGAGCACTTGATTGAAGAATCCAGACGTATCGCCGGACCGCACCCCGACGATCCATTTCTGCCCTGTGATGACTGGGCCTACCTATTCCATCACTATACCCGCGATGATTTGGCTGTTGCCGGTATGGAGCCGGATGCCTCACACAGCTTCTTCTCAATGGAACTCTCTCCACAGGAAAAATGGGAGTTATTTGCACCCTATTGGCCTCGCATACGCCATACAGGCTATGGGCGTGCTGTCCTGTTGACCGTGCAACGCTTATTTAATGTCGAGGACATCGCGGCCAACACAGTTGAGCAGATTACTCAGCAGATGCGCCATGGCGTCCGCAAAGGGTTTTACCAACATATCATCCGGGAGTGCGCCAATATCAGCCTCTGCCAGGTGCAGTCGCTGGAGCATACCTTCTGCAAGACAGAGTACCCCGAACTGCTTTACCAGGACATCAATACAGCGCCACTGAGTAGTGATCTCAATCTGCCCCGGCTGCGGCGCGAAACTGGACTGCCGGTGACGAGCTTGCAGGGCTGTTACGATGCAATCCATTGGTATTTTGAGCAGTACGGTCACCAAGCAGTTGCCATCAAGAATGCGAGTGCCTATAGTCGCCGCCTCGATTATGCAGCCGTACCGACAGCAGAAGCAGAGCGTCTATTTACGCGATACATCGCTGACGAGAACGCGCTCAATGCGGCAGAGTTAAAAGCGTTGCAAGACCATCTGTGGCGCTATTGTGTTGACAAGGCAACTGAGTATCAACTGCCTGTCAAGCTGCACACTGGCTATTACGCAGGCACCTGGCGCATGCCTCTGGCGCGCGTCAGCATGAATCTACCCGATCTCTGTACGGTTCTCCAGGACTATCCGGATACAAATTTCGTTCTGATGCACATTGCCTATCCCTACCAGGATGAGATGATCGCGGTCGCCAAACAGTATCCTAATGTCTATGTTGACCTATGTTGGTCATGGATCATTAATCCGCTGGCAACACTCCGTTTTGTTAAAGAATTTCTCGCTGCCGTCCCGTGGAATAAGCTTCTCACCTTTGGCGGCGACTACTATAGCGTAGAGACAATAGTCGGTCATGCCGAAATCGCGCGCTATGGTTTGTCTCAAGCGTTGAGCCAGCTAGTGGCAGAGGAATGGCTTACCGAAGGGGAGGCGTTAGATCTGGTTGAACCGCTGATGTGGAGAAATGCCTGGTCTCTATTTCGCATGGAAGAGAAACAGGCTGTGGCAAGACAATTGATGAGTGGCGGGTCGAGCCAGCTTGGCAGATAGTGTAAAGGGGACAGACGTTGCCAAGCTGGCGGTGGACATGGGTGGCTCCGCCTACGCCCGCGCCAACCGCCAATACTGGAAAACTGTCCCCAACAACAGCACACCCAACGCCCCATAGACCCACGAAAGGCCAACCGCAGTTACCAATGAATAGGCCATCAGCGGTCCCAAGGCAGAACCTGCATCGGTCGTCGTGGTAAAGACTCCTACAAAGGCATGGGGGCGCGAGGTCGTGAGCGCGACGCCACTCGCCGCAGCACTCATCACAATATGCAACGCGCCATCGGCAAGCAGTACAATAAAGAGACACAGGATCGCTAAACTAGGCGGAAGCATTAATGCACCGATCAGCCCTAAGACCAACACAGTGGTGACCATTGCCGCCGTAGTCGATTGACCGATCTTATCGGAGAGCGCGCCGACTGCCGGGCCAAGCGACAAGTCAGTAATCCAGCGCACCCCGTGCATCATTCCTGTCAGTGTGGCAATCCCAATCCCCAGCCAGACCCACTCCGCATCTGCACCCATGCGCTCAGCCAAAAATACTGCTGTCGTAGAAACCACCACACCACTGAGCAAATACTGGAAAAACCCTGCCACGATCAGCCAGCGCTGTACAGGCAGTGTCCACGCCGCACGCCAGCCGCCATCCGAACTGTGCTCACTGGCGAATGATTTTGCCTCACTCTTGGGCGGGGGTAGATGAACGGCAGACCAGCGAAAGAGAAGTGCCAGTGGCAGCGCAGCAACTGCGGCAACCATCACAAAGATAATCGCAGCCTGATAACCATAGCGATCATAGAGGATTCCACCCGCCAGCACGCCAATCGCGCTGCCTAACCGCACCAATCCCCACAACAAGCCGGTAAGCCGCCCCTTTTGCGATGGTTCGCCTGTCCAAATCGCCTGGTATCCCCCTTGTCGCAATCCCGACCAGGCAATTCCCCACAACAGGCGCGCAATCAGAAAAAGGACAAAGCCCTGAGGAATCCCATAAAGGAGCGTAGCAATTATGCCGATTACAACCGAGCCGATAAAGGGCGTGCGCGGCCCCATGCGCTCAAAGATACCGCTTGCCCACGCATTGGATAACAGGCGCACCAGGCGATTGGCACTGAGGAGCACACCCACCAACGGCAAGGGAATTCCTAAACCGGGAGCAGCCAGGGGCAGGATGCTGTACATCAACGAATCACCCATAATGGCGAGACCGACACAACTACCAACAACGGTCACCAACCAGCCTCCGGATAAGCCTCGGTGGCGGGTGGTACTTGTTTCATGCGCTTGTAAGGTCATGAGATAGCAAGCTAACTAGCTAGTCAGTTGATAGAGACAGTTAATAGAGACAGTTGGAGGGACAATAGGCGGTGTCCTATATTCTAACGCAGCCAGTAGGAAGGCATAAATTGGCGCACCCCGGGCACAATCTCACTCAGGTCAAGCTGTCGTGGTGCGCGTGGGGCAACGATATGGGGACGCGGCGCTTCGAGATAGGCTTTCATCGTTGTGTAGCCTTCCAAAGCCAGTTTGTCTGCTCTACTAAAGTCACCAAAATTCAAAGGCTCATCCGGACGCAGCCGGACGTGATGGAGATCAATTGTCGTCTCTAGTTCGGCGCGGGCAATATCTTCCAATAACGACTGGCCCATCATGGTACTAAGCGTCTCACTCAGCACCTCGACAACGCCTTGAATCGGACCTTCTTCTTCCCTCACACTACTCGCATTGAGTGCATAGATCTGCGTTGCCCCCTTGTCCATCGCTACGCTCGCCGCCACATTTGCCAACACGCCACCGTCCACCAATTGCAGCCCATGATAATCAACCGGAGGATGAATGGCAGGGATGGCTGAACTTGCAAGTACGGCATCTACGACCGGAGCGCGCGGGTCTTCACCAAAAAGAAAGAGGCGACCGCTCATAATGTCAACCGAGGTCACATACAGCGGCAGTTGCAAATCACGAAAAGTCCTCACCTTATCGGGAAGCCCGTCCTGAATCAAGCGGCGCATTCCATCGTTAGGATAAAGGCTCGAACGCTTGCGGATCAGCCGCCATGCTGCACCTAACAGGCCCCCTGGATAAATCGTATTAAAGGATGCCTGTTTCCATTGCGCCTGCATCCCTGCAAGGGCTTCGGGAGTCAATCCGCGTGCCGCTACATACGCGCAATTGATCGCCCCCGCCGACGTACCCACTAGAAAGTCGGGCATAATCTCCGCTTCCAACAATGCTTGCAAGGCTCCAACTTGCAATGGCCCGCGCGCACCAGCACCACTTAGGACAAACGCTATCATTCCGTATCCTCCCAGGTTATGTCTACATCTTTTCCAGCTATCACGACGATGTATTCACCCTTAAGGGTACGGTCTGCTACCTCTGGAATAAGCGTTGACAAGCGCCCGCGCGTTACCTTCTCATAAAGTTTGGTTAAATCGTTGGCAATCGCTGCCGGACGATCCCCATAGACCTCCAGCGCATCCTGCAAGAAACTCGCCAAACGATAGGGACTTTCATAGAAAATCAATGTGTGGGGTGATTCTTGATCAACGGCTAAGAAGCGTTTACGCGGCCCGCTTTTGCGCGGCGGAAAGCCGCGAAAGGTAAAGCTATGCACGGGCAACCCCGACAGCACCAGCGCCATCACCAGACCCGTTGGCCCAGGGATCATGGTCAGACCGATCTCTGCCCCTTGCGCATTTGCCTGTAAGACCGCACGCACCAGCGTAAAGCCTGGATCAGAAATTCCCGGTGTTCCTGCATTCGTCACAAGCGCTACCGACTTGCCACTTTGCAATAATCCCAACACGCGCGCGGTTGCCTGCTGTTCATTGTGCTCGTGGAATGCCAGTTGCGGCTTGTCAATCTCAAAATGTTGGAGCAGCCGCCCCGTCTTGCGCGTGTCTTCGCTGGCTATATAATCGACTGTACGCAACGTTTCCAAGCCGCGCAGCGTCATATCCCCCAAATTGCCAATCGGGGTTGCAACTAAGTAGAGCGTAGCCGTTGTTTTCTCCACACTTATGATCCTGTCATACGCCTTCCTGGAAGCCACATTAGCATGGGATTCATGCCGTTAACGTGCCCTTCGTGCTTGGCACATCTTGACGCCGCGCATCAATCTGCGTTGCGGCATCCAGTGCGCGCGCCAGCCCCTTAAAGAGCGCCTCCACCTTATGATGGTCATTGCGCCCATATAACACCTGGGCGTGGAGATTCATTCGTGCATGAATCGCCAGCGTCTCAAACAAGTGGAAGATCAAGTCGGTACCCAGCGAACCCACACGCGGCGAAGCAAACTCCGCATTGAAGACGCAATAAGGGCGTCCACTCAGATCTACCGCCACC
>CAMPHP010000168.1 GCA_946885925.1 uncultured Litorilinea sp. | reverse complement strand
CAGAAACTTGTACCTTAGGAGAAGCCATTATATTTCCTGGAGGGATTAGGATTTATTTTTGGCAGGTACTGACTTTCTAGCCTTCCCTGTACTTCCTATTCACCGACCAACGAAGAAGCGTCAATCACGTTTCTTCGGCAAGACCACCGCACAGAAGGATGATCATGTCACCTTTTGCGTAAGGCTGATAGATCTTTCTGATGTGAGACATCGTGAGAAGTCCATTGGTATGCGATTCTAGGGATTTGCCGCGATAAAGGGGCTTTGTATAGATTCGGCTATCTGGATCATCGCATCATAGCGTTGCTGAATTTCTGCGTCAGCAGTTCCTGCCTGTAAATCTTGCCGCAACTGTTCCATCGCTGCGCTTAGCTCTGCTTTGGTTTCAGGTTCACAATCTCTACCATGCATGTACCATTCCTCTCGGAATGCTTCTGCTACCTCTGCCGACATCAGCTCGAATGAAAATGAAAAGCCCTGGATGAGCGGGTGTTGTGGCAAGTCCAGAACAAGGATGCCACGCGGAATTGGCACAAACATGGCATCGCTGCAAAGCCATTCTGCTTGGGGCAGCATCACAATCAGGACAGCACTGGGGCTAAGTTGTTGGCACAGCGCAGCCATCCAACCTGCACAGATCTCCTCAGAAGAGCGACCATTAAAGCCAGTGGCATCCGTGTACGTGGGACCGCGCCCTTCGCTAAAGTCGCTACTGCGCCCCCCTGCGGCACTTTCCCTGTCCTCGAACGCATACGCGTAGGCATAGCCAGAATATCCACCTTTGCGCAACATCGTGTAGAGAAGTTGCCCCATAAAGGTTGGATAGCTGAAATCCATATCGAGCAACTCGTCGTAACAGGCAATGACCTCACCCTGAGGTATACAGGTGACCTGTGGAGCGTGCGGAATGGGTGTGACCTCGATGCGCATACCGTCTGCGCTGTAGCGTTGTGTATAGGGCAGCGAGGTAGGCGTCGCCACTGCGAGCGGCGCTTCTTCCTCTACATTTTCACTGGCTGGCATCTCTGGTGTTTGGGGTACAGCTAACGGAGATAGGGGAGATGTTGAAGCCGATGGCGTCGTAGTTGCCGCATCGACAATAATTTCGGGTTGGGGTTGCCGCGCACAAGCAACACCAAGTGTTACCACAACTAGGCATAATAAAAAGAGCTTCATCGTCATCGTTCTACACCTTGACATACAGAGTAAAGTTGGATGGACAAGAGTGGGCAGGCAAAGAGCAGGAGAAGAGTCCTAAACGAATGCCCGTTAGTGAGCTATTTCATTTTTGGATTTCTTTTGAGAGTTGGATTTCTTTTGAGAGCGAAGATTGCTTGTTGAATGGAGGCAATCAGAAATAGAAAAGAGATTGTCGTGGGACAGGGTACCACTGAGAAGTAATATGTCCTAGACCAAACTTAGTCCGTTATCTTACAACCCTGTGGTACCCAGATATTTACGTGCAGTAAACTATGATTCCTAGTGCGCCAACCAGCGGGCAATGCGGTCGCGGAGGGTGGTGGCGCGGCGGGGTGATTGGCCGGAGGAGCTAACAGCGATGACCATATCATCGGCGCGGTGGACAGCAGGGACGTGGAAGTTACCGGCGGCGGGGTCGTCAGCTACGTTGCAGAGGATGCCTTTAGTGGCGGCTTCTGCCGCGACTTGGGCATTCACCGCGCGAACGTTCGTGGCGGCAAAGGCTAATTGTGCGCCGGTGAGGTCGCCTGCTTGATAGGCGCGAGGCTGCCACGAAAACACGCCCTGCTCATACAGGGCGCGCAGTTCCTCTCCAAGTTCAGGGGCAATCACGGTGATGGCGGCTTCAACTGCCAGCAGCCCTGTCACCTTGCGGCCTGCTACAATTCCGCCACCGATTACCACCACATGCGCGCCCGCCAAGTTGGTCAACATCACCGGATAGACCGGCTGGGAAGGGCGTATGCGTTCAGGGTATTGATCCATGTTTAGGCGTGGGCTACGGCACGCAGCCCTGGTGTGGCAGCGATTGATAGAAAGCCAGCTACTTGACCGCTGGGGGTAAACCAGGCCAATTCGTCCGCCAAGCCCGCCACTTCGCCAATCACCAAGATTGCGGGTGAAGGCAGTGCAGCCTCGGTGATTGCAGCGGCAAGTTCAGCCAGGGTGGTCATAACCACCTGCTGCTCGTCCGTGGTGCCGTTGCTGATGGCTGCGGCGGGAGTGGTTGGTGCACGTCCCGCTTCTAGCAGGCGTTGGGCGATGCAATCGGCATTGCTCAAGCCCATTAGCACAATCAGTGTAGGGATGCGTGCTAGCGCGTCCCAGTCGGTGGTCGACGTGGCTTTGTCGCTGCATTCGTGTCCTGTGACCACAGCAAAGGCAGTGGAGAGACCGCGATGGGTTACGGGAATACCGGCATAGGCAGGAACCGCGAGTGCCGACGAGATACCAGGGACAATCTCAAAGGGCAATCCGGCGTCGTGCAAGGCTTGTGCTTCCTCACCGCCGCGGCCAAAGACAAAGGAGTCACCCCCCTTGAGCCGCACCACTTGTTTGCCTTGACGCACCCGATCCACCAACAACTCGTTGATGGCTGATTGGGGCAGGGTATGGTGGCCCGATTCTTTTCCCACAAAAATCTGTTCGGCATCGTCGCGGATTTCATCCAGTAGCTCGCGCGCAACGAGCCGGTCATAGATGACCACATCGGCGCGACGGAGCAAGGTTAAGCCGCGTACAGTAATTAGGTCGGCGCGGCCAGGGCCAGCACCGATTAAGTAAGCTCTGCCCCGGCGTGGGGTCAAGCGTAAAGTTCTCATTGGTCTCTCTCCAAGTCCACTAAACCGGCAGCGTCACAGGCTGCGTTAACCGTTGGGCTGCGGGTAATCGCCCTTGAACGGCATCTACCAGGCGCACGTCATAATCCAAGTGATGGGCCAACTGTATATTCGTGTGGGGATGGTCGGCCTGGGCCTGAGCGACGAGCGCAGGCAGGTCTTCCGCCACATGGCGACCCAGGTGTAAGAAATAGGGCAAGGCAACAATCTGTTGTGCTCCACCCGCAACCAATTGAGCAAAGCCGTCCGTGATGGTTGGCGTGTTGCAATCGAGGTAGCTCACCAGAGAGCCAGCCAACTGCAATTGTTCAACCAGGCTATCTGCAATGGTATAGAGCGGCGCATTCGACGCTGGCAGTGGTGTGCCGTGGGCCATGAGCAGCAGGGAAGGCGCACTCAATGCCGTATCACATTCATCCAGCGCAGCCTGAACACGACGCTGTGCCAGGCTGATCAGGGCTGGATGATCACCCAGGACGGGTGCGAGTTGGAATGTGATAGATGGAAACTGGCGATTCACTTCTGCGATCAGCGCGTGCAGGTCATTCTGTACATAGACCCCGGCAATCAGAAAGTAGGGCTGAATCGTGATCGTCGTTACTCCTGCGGCACAAACCTTGCTGACTACTTCGGCCAAAGTGGGGCGGCTGTAGTTGAGGAAAGCCGCTTCAACAATAGGCGCGACCCCACGCTCGCGCAGTCTCGCCGCGATGCGGATCATGGAGGCTCCGCTGGCGCTGCGCAGACTGCCGTGCCCGATGAGAATGACAGCATGGTTTTTCTCTTGCTGCATAAAGTCTTTCCTACCTGATGCCTACTAACGCTTACGTGACTCTGTCACCCTGTAAGGGTCTCTCTGCTCCGCCGCGCTACCCAGAGAGATGCCTGCGGCATGACGGGCGCGCAACTCTGTCACTCCGTAGGAGTCTCTCTGCTCCGCTGCGCTATCCGGAGAGATGCTGCTCATAGAATGGGGCGTAGCCCATCCTTACAGGACACGCGGCATGACAGAAGCCAAGAATAGCAACCTACTATACGGCATCGACGTGTATACCACACTCGATCTTCGACTTGCCTTGCCACCGGCCCGCGCGCGGGTCTTCGCCGGGTTGGACTGGACGGGTGCAAGGTGCACAGCCAATGCTGGGGAAACCCTGGTCGTGCAACTGGTTGTAGGGCAACTTGTTTGCACGGACATACTGCCAGATTTCCTCTTCGCGCCAGTGAATGAGCGGTGCAACCTTGACCAAATTGTATCGCTCATTCCAGGTAATGGCGGGCGCTTGGCTGCGGGTTTTGGTCTGGTCACGGCGAATGGCTGTGGCCCAGGCCGTGCTGTCTTGCAGCGCAGTTTTCAATGGCACGACCTTGCGTAACTGGCAGCAGAGGTCAGGATCGCGTTGGTAGAGCGCAGGACCATATTCCTCGGCTTGTTGTGTAACGGTCTGTTCGGGCAAGACGCGGCGCAAATTGCGTTGGTAATGGTCCTGGATGCGATTGATCAAAATATGCGTCTCTGGGAAGAAATAGCCGGTATCGATGTAGAAGATGTCCACATCGGGCTGAATCTTCAAGGCGAGATCCATCAGCACCAGCCCGCTGGCCCCAAACGAGGTGCCAATGGCAAGACCTGTGCCAAAGGTTTCGATGGCCCATGTCAGAATACTTTCGGCAGTGCCCTGTTCATAGCGGGCATTGAGCCGAGAGAAGACGAGATGTGTCCAGTCTAAGAAGCCGGCACTTGGCCCGGCTTTAAGTGCGGCGACCATGCGATTTCCTCCGCCTAGGCGGCTTGCACCGAAGCCGGCATCGCTGTGAGATTTTGGATGGCATCAATACCAACGCGGTCTGCCCAGTCACCCAAACGCTCGTTGGGCAGACGCTGCACAACATAGCTCTTTAAGATTACCTCTATCTCCTGGGCCAACTCTTTGCTGGGCACGAGTTCACGGTAGAGTTGATTCATACGTGTGCCTTCAAGATTTCCACCCAGATAGATGTTGTACTTGCCGACTGTACGACCCACCAGGCCAATGTCTGCCACATAGGGACGAGCACAGCCATTTGGACAGCCGGTCATGCGAATCGAGAAGACATCTTTCTCTAGCCCCAGGTTGGCGGCAATGGTCTCCACTTCGTCAATGACGCTGGGTAGGAGGCGTTCGGCTTCGGTGAGCGCCAGACCACAGGTGGGCAGTGCGGGGCAAGCCATGCTATTGCGGCGTACCGCCGAAAGCTCTTCGACAGTGGGGATGCCATAGTCGGCTAGAATAGCTTCAACTTCGGCCTTCTGTTCGGTAGTAAAGCCACTGAGCAGGATATTCTGTTGGGCAGTGATGGTGACACCAGGACGGTAACGTTGGATGAGGGCGCGCAGCCCGCTGCGAATACGCCGGTCCCCCATATCGCGCACGCGGCCATTTTCAACATAGATACCGATGAACCAGTTGCCATCCACTCGCTGGTGCCAACCCAGATGATCTTCAAACTCTAGCGGGGGCATATCACGGAAGGGTTCGATGCGATAACCCAGATATTCTTCTAACTTGGCGCGGAATGCATCAATGCCCCATTCATAAACAACATACTTCATGCGTGCATGTTTGCGGTCGGTGCGGTCGCCATGATCGCGTTGGAGAAGAACGATCTTTTCTGCCACATCAATGATCTGGTGGCGTGGGACATAGCCCAGAGGAACCGCCAATGCCGGATAAGTCGCCGGATCATTGTGGGTTGCGCCCATGCTGCCGCCAACAAAGATATTGAATCCGTGGATGGTCACGCCGTCTTCCTCAAGCAGCGCCACCATGCCGATATCGTTACTCAGAACGTCGACACAGTTGTCACCCGGATAGGCAATGGCAGTCTTGAATTTGCGGGGAAGATAGGCTTTGCCATAGATGGGTTCAAGCGTTTCTGGCTGGTCCTCGTCAAACTTTTGGCGCACCTTTTCGCCATTTTCATCCTCCATCCAGATTTCATGATAGGCACCGCTGCGCGGGAAAAAGTGGCGGGTAATTTCTTGGGCCAATTCCTGCAATTCCTCGCGCACGGGGTCGCCAAAGGGAGCAGGGCAGCACAAGACATTGCGTTGGACATCGCCACATGCGCCCAGCGTCGTCAGGAGTGCTGCGTTCATCGCACGCAGGGTGGGTTGCAGGTTGCTCTTGATGACGCCGTGAAATTGGATGCCCTGGCGTGTGGTTAGCCGAAAATCGCCCTGGGAGAAGGCGTCAGCCAATGCGTCGTGGACAAGATATTGCTCGGCAGTCTGGCGGCCACCGGGCAGTTTGCTGCGAACCATAAACGAATAGACACGATTGTTGCGACCGCGTACATCCCGGTCATGCTGCTGGTAGATCCCATGAAATTTGAGCAGTGCCTTGACATCTTCATCAAAGTCAGGCGTGGGTTCGTGTAGTTGGATGGGCAATCTTCCGCGCAACCCGTTACTAGTGGCCTTGATATCTTCGACTGACATATCGTTCCTCCATATACATACTGTGAATACATACTGAGATGGTTACAAACAGGTCTGTGGCGAGTAACAGATGAGTCTCTGAGAAAATGACGGTTTTCGGCTATGCATAAAAAACGCGCAAAAAATAAGCAACAAAAAACAGGCTGGGCGCGCAAAATGGCGCAATACCCAAATCACCGCCGGACAGGATCAATGCGCCAATAGGCACATGGTCAACTTAGACAGGACACGACAGTGGGTCTTGACGGCAACTTCTATTCGATTTGTACGCAGTTGGGATTAGGACGCCGGATTGGTGCGGGCGTCTATAGACACGAGCAGGGACAACAACAACAAGAGGAGGTGGGGAGGCAAGAGGTGTAGGCAGCGGGTGATGCAATTGAAGAGATAACCGAGGCTTGGCGTATCAGCAACGCCAACCTTTGGTCAGTTGTCTCTGAGGACACAAACCTTTT
>CAMPHP010000167.1 GCA_946885925.1 uncultured Litorilinea sp. | reverse complement strand
AAGCAGTTGTGCCGTAGCGATGTAATTCTCTTCCAATGGCTCGTTGACTTGCCAATGGAGGGCTAACTCTGCGCGTCTGTCATTCAGCACGAGGTCATAGCCTAACAACTGTAGGGGGCCGTAGGGCTGATTGATGGTTACGGTTGGCGAGACTGCTACCGGGCCAAGCACTTCCACCAGCGGCGGCGTTGCGGGTTGCAGGGCAAAGCGAACTTCTAACCCTGGCATGGGTTTGATGAGATAGACTGGCTGGTTGTCGCCTGCAATCAATGCCGTATCCAACGTTGCTCCAATATCGGCAAAGCGCGCATCAGGCGCGATAAGGGGAAATAGACCCGTCATACCAATGGCGAGTTGCTCGACTGCTTGCAAATAGAAAAGAGGTACGATTTCGTTGCGATCATTGCTGACCAAGATAGCATCGGCAGGAGGCATGGCGGCGAGAATTGCCTCCCACTGCTCGCGTGCTCCCGTGCTATTCGATTGGTCGATCTGCGCTGAGATGATAGGGGTGGCACGCAGCGTCAAGAGCAAGAGTGCGCCACCTACTAGCCAGCCGATTGGTCTGAGGATGGAAGTTCTGGGTGCGGCTGGGTGCGGCTGGGTTCTGCGCCACTCACCCGTCAACACCCCTGTCAGGCCAAAGCCTGCCCAAATGGCCCCGATTAGATAGAGCGGGATGTAATAGACAAGAATATCGCCAATATCATAAAAGAGGTTGAAAATCTGTTGCACGATGGCATAAAACAGGGTGGCGAGGAGAATGGCAAAGCGGCGGGTGATCACCAACCATAAGATTCCTGCTGCCATCATCGCCAAACCGACCCAGGTAAAGTGATAGTGCCAGAGCCATGCCGCTTGTGGAATCTGTGCCAAGGCATCGGGCAAGGTGCGGAATCCTGCGCCGATTGATTGTCCAGTCACAAAGGCCCAAAACGAGGCCCAATCGTTATGATAGAGTGTGAGGACACCATCGCCCAACCGTTGGTGATACCAGGGCGATGCATCTGGCCCAGAGCGCAAGGGAATATAGGTATAGAGCAATAGGGGGAGTAGCCCGACGCCAATTGCCATGATCCAACTCGATAGGGAGAAACGCCGCCACCCCCAGTCCGCCAGAAACCAGTAGAGAAGGAGGGCGGGCAGCCAGAGCAGTGTCATGGCATGGTGCGTCAGTGACAGCCCTGCCAGCGCAGCGAATATCAGCAGCCGCGAGCGGGTGGGTGTGCGTACTAATTGTTGCATTGCCAGCAGCAGTGCCAGCATCAACACGACATGCAGCGCATAGACCTCGGCAATCAAAGCTTGAGACCAGTAGGTCAGATTGGTTCCCAACAGCACAGCACTATAGACGCCAACGATCCGGCGCTGCGTGATTGGTGCTGGTACCCATTTCGCCATCACGATATAGAGCATCCCCGCACCTAATCCCGCTGTGATCGCACTGAAGGCGTTGAGTGCCCAAGCTGGGCTAACACCAAATGGGGCCAAGGTATGCTGCCAGAGCCAGCCCAACAGCAGATAGAGTGGATAGCCTGTAGGGTGGGCGAGACCAAGTCGCCATGCTGCAAACTGAAATTCGCCAGCGTCGCCAGGCAGCATGTCGGGGGCAAGAATGCGTAAATAGAGGGCAAAGGCGATTGCGCCGATGACAAAAGCAATCTGCCGGTCGGTGCGATCCAGTCCAGTGTGCAGAGAGGCAGCGGGGCTGGGTTGATTAGGGGCTGGGGGGGGTAATTTGACCACGTCCATAATTTTCCTGATAATGATTTGGTTACAAGCTCCATCAAAATCAGCTATTTAAGCGAGATGGAGCGTTTTTCTCTGGTACAGCGCCCAGGCTGTGCCCAGGCAGAACGGAACGATATGCAGCGGGCTTGGTCGGGTGCGGCGCTTATGATAGTGCCTACCTACAACGAACGGGAGAATTTGCGTGAGTTGGTTTCTCAATTACGCGCACTCCCCGGCGATGTTCATGTCTTAATCGTAGATGATAACTCCCCCGATGGCACAGGAGCGATGGCGAATGAACTCGCCGCGCAGGACGCAGGTGTGGCGGTGCTGCACCGGGCAGGTAAGCTAGGGCTGGGCACGGCATACAAGGCCGGTTTTGCCTATGGTTTGGCGCGCCATTACCAATATATCTGCACGATGGATGCTGATTTTAGCCACAATCCTGCCAGCTTGCCCGCCCTGTTGGATAAGGCGGCGGCAGAGCATGATCTCGTCATAGGCAGCCGCTATGTGCCAGGCGGCGGCGTGGTCGGCTGGCCCGCTGGACGCAAGCTGCTTAGTTTTGTCGCCAATCGCATGGCCCATCTTTTTCTGGGCATTAGTGCGCGCGATTGCACCGCTGGTTTCCGCTGTTATCGCCGTTCCGTGTTGGAAACCATTGCGCTGGATAGCATCTTTAGCGGCGGCTATAGCTTCTTGATCGAGATGGCTTTCCTTTGTGACGCAGCAGGATTTCGTATTGGCGAAGTCCCGATTACCTTTGTCAACCGTACCCAGGGTGACAGCAAGATCAGCAAGATTGAGATTTACAAAGCCTTCTATACCCTTTTGCGCCTGCGTACCCGCTCTCTGCCTTGGGATCGATGGGTGGGGTATTATCACCGACGCAAGACTCGCCCATCTGGGTAGAGTGGTAGAACCCTTCCTCGGAGCCATCCAAAGGGTTCCCGGCCTCAAGGAGGGGGAGGGCGGATAGTTATGGCTCTTTGTCCTTTTGGATGATTGCCATGATCCAGTCCCAGCAGATCGCTACCACGATTGAGAGTCCTCCGGCGACGAAATAGAAGATCCTCTCTCCCCTTGAGCTGGCAAGCACCCCAAACACAAACATGGCAATGGCAAAATAGAAGAGGCTTTTGTCGAATAGCGCCATCATGGTTCTAGGCTGATCCAGTCCACTGCCGCGGCGAGCGCGCGGCGGTCGGGATTCAGGCTGACACGCACGAACGCTCTTTCTTCGTGGCGTGTCCAGGCGGCGCTTCCTGGTGCAGCCCCTTGTACGCCCACTGCTGCCAAGTAATTGCCTTGCATTTCCTCTAGCGTGACGCCAATACCCAAATTTTGCAGCCCTGCAACTGCATCCTCGGTGAGGTTGGCCCAAGCTTCACCATAGGTGACGACCAGCACAATTTGTCCCGCAGGGATCGCTGCCAGGTATTCTGTTAGCGCATTGCTTTCATAGGTGTTGGCGGTTGTATCAAACCCTACCTTGTCCACTACCTCACCCGTAGTAGGGTCAATCACGGTAATGTTGATGCCTTTGCGCCCTGCCGAGCCGTCGCTCTGCTCTCCGGCTTCATCAAAAAAGGCAATATAGCCGCCATCCGCAAAGGCTGTCAGATCGGCATCAATGGGCAGTTGCACGCCTGTACTGCCAATCGCGCGGTCGCCGCGCTGCACAATGCGTGGAACTGCTGAATTACCCCAGGTCAACTCCAGCCGGTTTAGCCCATTGATCAAGATCTCGCCCGAAATCTCCCAACGCAGCGTTTGCCAACCAGGAGCAATGCTCTGGGTTGCATAAGGCATGCCATTGACAGTGAGCATAACGCTCTGTTGGGGAGCATCGGGATACACATAAGGTTGTACTTGCAGGGTTACTTGGTAGGTAACGGTGGGGTCAACGGCGCGTAAGGGGACAAAGATGCGGCTGCTGTCGCCCACGGCCCAAATGGCTGAGGCTCCCTCAACCGTATCCTCGGCTGCTTCATCCCATCCTTCACCGCGATAGGGGTAGGTGTTGGGCGCGCCTAAGTCCAACTCAAAAGTATCATCACCCGCGGGCTGGAGAACGCGATAGGCTTCGATGCCATCTTCTGCCCAAAAGGGTTCGTCTTCAAGCGGCAGCGTTGACTTCACAAAATCCCAGGTTTCGTGCCAATGATCTACATAGGGATACCGCTCAGGAATGGGCGGATAAAGCAGCACATAGCCGGTGTTGTAGAGATACATTAACTCATCCGCTTGTGCTTGGGCGGCTTCTACCAAAGCAGGATCGAGTTCCTCGCCAAACTGAATATCCCGCATCACCTTAAAGAAGGGAATGCGCTCGAAATAGCCCATTTTGAAGTCAGGGGAGCGGCTAATGTTGCCACCCAACATGGGCTTGCCGTGGGCTGTCTGGTAATACTGAAGCAGCGTTTGCTCCGGGCCAAAGACACGAAAGCTATTGCGCCAACCCAGCGGCACTTGCATGATACTGATGGGCGCAGGATCGGCGGCAATCGTCTGGTAGACCGCTGGTATGCGCGCATCGCTGAGGGGCAGCGGCAGGGCTAGATGTTCAAAAAGCATTAGCCCACAAAGCAGCCCTGCACCCCACGCTTGAGGACGGCGAATGAGGCTGATTGCCTCCTGCCCGCGGCGAGTTTGCAGCAGCCATGCCAACGCATAACCGGCCAGCACCGCCAGTGCCAGCATCAGCAGCACGCTGTTGCGGTTGGGGGCGCGGTTGGCCTTGATGATGGGCAGATAGTGGAGCAGGACATAGGGCAGCGGGAAGGTTGCTTCCACACCATCTAGCTCAAAACGATAGCGCCCATTGATTTGTAGGAAAGGACCAAGACAGAAGAGGCCAAAGATCAGGGCAGTCCACCCCCACAGCTTGAGGCGATGGCGATAGCGGATCAGTGCCAGCAGGGCCAGTGCCAAGGCTGTCCAGCCCAAGAAGACGGTGTTGATATCGCGCATTCCTGTCACGCCTGCTTCTTGGGCGCGCTCCTGCACACGCCGCAGTTCCGCCACAAGATCACCACCCCACAGTGGATGCAGCACAGTGGGTGTGAAGAAGCCGAACAGATCTACACTGAGCGGAATCGCTTCGCCCCAGCCCTTGAGCGAGAAATCATTGGTCAAGAATTGGATGAGAATCGGCACCAGCACCGGCGACCAGATGATAAAGGCCGCGGCTGCTGCCAGCAGTAATACGGTCGTCATGCTGAGGAAGTTGGGGCGGGGTGCGCCAGTGGGCTGCGTGCGTCGTGTAGTCAGGACGACAACCAGCACGATCAGGGTGAAGATGGCAAGAAAGAGCGCGGTGATCATTTCTGCTAGGCCGTTGAACGCCATGAACAGCCCTGCCCACAAGGCTGCTTGGCGGCGGCGGCGCGGGGACAAGCCAGCGTCGAGGCCGCGCAATAGTGACAGGGCATAGAAGGGAATCCACTGCGTCGTCACCATGTCATAATGACCGAGCGTGGCATAGATGGCGCGGTTGGAGCCAAAGGCATAGAGCAGCCCCGCGCCAAACGCTGCCAACATGGCCGCGCCAGGGCTGAGCCGGGGCAAACCCGACCAGCCGCGCCCCAACAGATAGCGCACGAGCAAAAAGACACCGTAGCCACTGAGGATTGTGCTAACGACTAGGGCGAAGTTGGAACCAAAGGGCAAGTTGATCGCCAGCATCGCTGGTTGGGCCAGCAGCGCATGAAAAAAGTTATAGGTATAGAGAATCAGGTCAATGCCCAGCGGATACCAAATCAGTTCGGTATGTAATGGCGTGGCAAGGTGATCGACCACGGAATGTTTGAAGTACCAGACATTCCACAAGAAGGTGGACTCGTCAAAGGCCCATTGAGCAACGCCAGGAACATGGGTTGTAAAGTGTGTTGCCAGCGGCCAAGTCAGCACCAACGTGAGTGCAGTATAGAGGCCGAGAATCAGTAGATGTCGATGTGTATATGGTTTGTGCATTAAATAGCCCAGAGTAATTTCATGCCAACGAGCAGCATGGAGAAAGTCACAAGTATCATTCCAGTGCCTACACCTAAAAAGTCACGCGAGGTATAGCTTCCTGGCCCCATCATCAAAACGTTAACAGGATGAGCAATGGGTGTGAGAAAGGAGGCCGAACAGGCAATGGCAACTGCTACGGCAACGGCTTGGGCATCAATCCCTAATTGCAGCGCCGAGGTAACAGCAATGGGGCCGATGATTAGGGCCGCAACCTGCCCGCCAATGATCTGCGTCATGAGCATGGTGATTGTGAAGAGTCCGGCGATGAGGGCCAACGCCCCATAAGGCGAGAGCAGTGCCACCAACGCGTCGGCAATGTGCGCGGCCAAGCCTGTGTTGATCATGGCAATGCTTACCGGCAGCATCCCTGCAATCAGAAAGATCACGCGCCAGCCGATACCGCGATAGGCATCATCTAGGTTGATGCAGCCGGTTAGCGCCATAGCAGCAACGCCCAGCATCATCGCTTCAGCGGCAGGAATAATTTCAATGATTGAGGCTAATAGCACCAGCGCTGTAATCCCCAATGCCCACCACGCTTTCTGGGGAATTGGCGGGCGCGCAGCATGGCTGCTTTGCAGCACCATAAAGTTGCGGTCCTGCGAAAGTGCCCGGATCTTGGCTGGTCTGCCCACCATGAGCAGTGCATCGCCCACCTCCAAGCGCATCTTGCCCACATCGGTCATAAAGCTCTGCCCCTCACGCCAGAGCGCCACTGCGGTCAAATTGTATTTATTGCGGAATTGCAGATTTGCTAATGACTGCCCAACCAGTTCCGAACGAGGGGGAATGAGCACCTCGGTCAAGTCTACATAATAGTCTTGACGCTGGCTGGACTTGCCATTGGGACGGCCAATTTGGGCACCCCATTGGGCAAGTTGACGAACTCGTTCTTCCGTCCCCAGGACCAACAAGTAATCGTCAGCCTTGATCACGGTGCTCGTTGTGGGTTCGAGGATTGCTTGGGGGCCGCGCCAGATGGCAAGCACTGTCAGCCCCAAGTTTTGGCCGATCT
>CAMPHP010000166.1 GCA_946885925.1 uncultured Litorilinea sp. | reverse complement strand
GTTTCCTCCCGGTGAACAGTGGGAACCAGTAGTAGAATGCGGCAAAAACAGGAAAGGTCACGCCACCGATCAAGACATAATGGAAGTGGGCAACCACAAAATAGGAATCGTGCGTCTGCATGTCAAAGGGCATCACACCAACCATGATGCCGCTGATCCCGCCCAGAACGAAGGTGACCAGAAAGCCAATGACATAGAGAAATGACGTTGTCCAAACCGGACGCCCAAAGAAAATCGTGCTGATCCAAGCAAAGATCTGGATTCCCGCTGGGATGCCGATCAGAATGCTGGCAGCCGTGAAAAAAGACATGGCGATCTGTGGCAGACCAACAGTGAACATATGGTGTGCCCATAGAGCAAAGCTGAGGAAAGCAATCGTGACCAGGGCAATAACGATATAGTGATAGCCGACGAGCCGGTGACGCGTGAAGACCGGCACGATCATCGAGATCATGCCGGTTGCTGGGATAAATTGAATATAAACTTCAGGATGGCCGAAGATCCAGAAAAGATGCTGCCAAAGGATGGCGCTGCCACCAGCCGTCACGTTGAAGAAGTGAGTGCCGAACTTGCGGTCTAGTTCCAGCATAAGGGTAGCTATTAATAACGTAGTAAAGGCAAAGAGGATCATGAAGGCCATCGCCAGATAGGCCCAGGCCAGGATCGGCATGCGGCTCAACGCCATACCAGGCGCACGCATACGTAGAATGGCAATGGCGATTTCGACACCAGCAGCGATGGCCGCGACCTCAGCCACGCCGAGCCCCAGCAGCCAAAAATCCAATGGAAGCCCTGGGGAGTACTGCGGCCCACTCAATGGCACATAGGCAAACCAGCCTGCATCGGGTACCGCATTAAAGAAAAAACTAGAAAAGAAAAGTAGCCCACCGAGGACAAAGGTAAAGTAGCTAAATTGCCCAAGCCGCGGAAACGCCATCTCCCGATTGCCAAGAACAAAGGGTATCAAGAAAATCGCAAAGCCTTCGAGCATCGGCACTGTGAACAGGAACATCATTGTTGAGCCATGCATCGTAAACATCTCGTTAAAGGTCTGAGCGCTGACAAAGTCATTTTCTGCCCGGAGCAACTGTGTTCGCATGACGAGTGCCATGATGCCGCCCAGCACGAAAAACACAAATGCGGTACTCATAATGCGTCTACCCAATACATCGTTTTGCAGCGCGCAAAACCATCCCCAAAAACCTGGCGGATCTGCCCATATTTTTTCGAGTCTTTCGTTGATCGGTTCTTCCGGCGAAATCGTTGTGCCTCGATCTCTGGCGCGAACGAGTCCTTTGACTGGGCGTTCTGCCGATGGGCCTATGGCTATATCGCTTTCCATGATCTCTCCAGGAAAATGACGGCTCTTGAGGAGTTATAAGTAACTCCCAACCGAAATGCTATTCAAGCGTTGCCAGGTAGGCAAGGAGCGCCTGTAGTTCACTGCCAGTTAGCTTTGTTGGGGGCATATGATTGCCAGGCTTGAGGTGCTGTGGGTCTGCAATCCAGCCACCCAGGTTGCCACGATTATTGGGCACAGTTGCGGCTGCTAGGGTGCGACGGCTGGCAAGGTGGGTCAGGTCTGGCCCCAGGTTGCCTGTGGCTTCGGTGCCAGCGACCGTGTGACAAGTGATACAGGTGGAATTCAGGAAGACAGCTTGACCGCGCCGAGCCAGTGAGTCACTAGGCTCGGATGCTGGTAACTGTTGCGCCGCCAACCAGGCGTCATACTGCTCTTGCGGTTCTGCAATGACAAGGAAGCGCATCTTGGCATGTTGGATACCGCAGAATTCGGCACACTCGCCAAGATACACACCAGGCTGATCAGCCTGCAACCAAAATTCATTTGTATGCCCTGGTACGAGATCAAGCTTTCCGTGAAGTTCCGGGACCCAGAAGCTGTGAATTACATCCTCTGCGCTTAGGATGAAGCGTACCGGCTGGCCCACGGGAATATGAATCTCATTGGCTGTCTCGAACTGCTGGGTCGGGTAGCGAACTTCCCACCACCACTGGCGACCAATAACATGAACGGTATTCTCTTCTGGAATGTCCGGGGTTGAAATTGCATTGAGCGTTGCTACTGTAAAACCAAAAACGACGAGTATAATGATCGCTGGAGCAATAACACCAGCATAGAGGATAATGCGTGAGCCAATGTACATACCGCTATCAGTCTGCTCCCGCCGCGGGCGAAAGAGAGCAAAAAGCAGAAATACAATCACCGCAACAAAGACAATGCTCCCCAACGCAAGCAGAATCCACCAGAGATTAGCGATATGTGCCGCGCCCGGCCCTTTCGGATTCAGCGTCGAAGGCCCGCCACCGCAGCCAGCTAGCAACAGTGCTATGGCGACCCCGATAGCCCCAACTGCGTGGTTGTGCGCTACTTCCGTTCTGTTTTTCATGCCATAAGTCGGTTGATCGGTACGTACAAAAAAATCCACGATAGCCATTCTGCCGCATGTCCAGAAATCCACAGACAGTGATATACAGCCGGTGATATACAGGGTGTAACAGGCTCGATTGTTGTAGGGCTCTTATAAAGAAAGCTGATCTTAGACGAGACTATTTGGTGCTATGGATATACCGGGGGAGGTACAGCATCAGCGCTGTTTCGACTCTACAATTACTCTGCTCAATCACCTCTCCATAACTCTGGAAAATGTGGTGTTGTCAAGAGCAAGTAGAGTGGAGCATTCACTGTCTTACCCTACCCAATCGGGGATATGCCTGTCAAGGGGATTAGGTATAGATAGCAGACACAGAGGCAGATATACAGATAAGCAAAGAGTAAGCCGCCAGGAGCATACGCCAAGATACCATTAAGATCACACAAGAACAGGGTGCGCATGGTGGCAGCTAACAAAAAAATGACAGCTAGTGGATGGTTAATTTGCGAAGATCAAGCACATAGCTGCTAGAATAGGATATAGATAGATATACATTTGTAGTAGCGATCATTGGATATAAATCCTAGGGTTCCGGATCCTCAGATGTTCGCCTATAGTTTGAAAGAAGAGATGAAAAAAGATGTCCGATAGTGCAATGCAACCTCGCACCAAAGCAACTGTTCAAGTGTATCCTCGCGAGTCCACAGCAATTGCCACAATAAATATGGCAACTGTTCTCCTCCATAACGATGAAGTGACCCCCTATGAGTATGTGATCAACATTCTGGGCGATCTCTTTATGTTATCTGAGGAAATGGCAGACCATGTTGCCTGGACAGCCCACAACAAGGGCGTGGCCGTAGTCGTGGTTCGCCCGCGTGTCGAAGCAGAGAAACTAGTCAGTGTAGCCCGCGGTCGAGCACGCAGCAGCGGCTATCCCTTGACCTTTACTTTGGAGCAAAACTAATGAGCACGCCGGCTCCCACGCCACCAGGGGAGTCGGCGTGGCTACATGCTCATCCGCACGAACCGAATCCTGCGCCATCCACAACTGACCCTACACTGACCCTGATACGACCGGATGGCATGCTTGCCACGATCACACTGGCAGATCTAGCCGCGCGGCCTCAGCAAAGTGTCACAGAGTGCTATATTGTCAGCACAGGACACGGCACATCCGGCCCCTTTCGCTTTGATGGCGTGACCTTGGCCGATTTGCTGGAAGCCTATAAAATTCCCCTTTGGCATTACATTGATGTGATCAGTGCCGATGGCTTTGGCACGCGCATCCAGCGTGAAGAGATCCAGCGTGAAGAGACCCAGCGTGAAGAGATCGACAGAGCCGCTTCACGTCCTATCCTATTGGCCACCGTTTGCAATGGCGAACCGCTTACGCGGGCTCAAGGGCTTGTGCGGCTGATTGTGCCCCAGGAAACGGATGATGCGCTGCGCCAGGTCAAATGGGTAGCACGCCTAGAGGTTCACTAAACTACGCGTTCACGAAATTACGCGTTTACTAAAGACGAGTCCATCCATGCAACTCTGGCAAACCCTCTCCCGTCGCCGCGTCCTGCAAGCCGGTGATGGGCGTTTCTTGTCCGTCGAATACCATACTGTGCAACTACCCAATGGCCGCATCATCGAAGAGTGGCCTTGGCTGGATACCCCTAGCTTTGTCAATGTGGTGGTCGAAACCGCAGAGAAGCGTTTTCTCTGTTTCCGCCAAACAAAGTATGCAGTGGAAGGGATCACGTTGGCGATCCCTGGCGGCTATCTTGAGCCAGACGAAGATCCGCTGGATGCTGTCCAGCGCGAGTTGCGCGAGGAGACAGGCTATACTGCTGACGAGTGGATCTTCTTGGGACGTTATGTGGTGGATGGCAACCGGGGAAATGGCTTTGCCCATCTCTATCTAGCGCGTGGCGCACGCTATCTTCAGCCCATCGACGCCGATGATCTGGAAGAACAAGAAATGGTCTTTTTGACGCGTGACGAACTAGTCGCAGCATTGGCCGCGGGTGAATTCAAGGTGCTGCCCTGGGCGGCTAACGTGGCGCTGGCTCTGCCACATTTGAATGGTTAAGTCACGTTACGCCTGGGTGGGCGAGCTTGCAGATAACCGCCGCCAGCCAATTAGAAGCAAGATAATCGCGCCAATGCCCAAAATTACATTGCCAACAGTGTCAACAGTGGGACTGGTACCCGGTACTGAGGGTACTTGCACGAATCCATACCAAACATAAACTAAGAGGAGACCGGCTGCCACTGCGAACTCGTGGAGTTCAGACCAACCTGGTCGTCTGGACCAATTCCAAATCAATAGGCTACCTGCTACTAGCAAGCCAAGCATCCCGGCTACATTTAGAACTGCTGGGATCAGGTCATGTACGATAGCCAGAGCCATAAAGGCTGATCCCAACACAAAGGCGACTCCGCCAACCACCTGCACAGCCGGTGGCCCTTGGATTCCCCTACGCCTAGCTATCATTAGCATAACTATCATTGGCAAGCGCGGCTTATCCACCGCAAGCATTGGTCATGCTTCTTGGCCAACTAGGCTATATCTGTAAAGAGCACCTTATCTATTCGCCCTCGTCACCTTCAATGCCCCCTGCGGGCAGTTGCACCTCGATGACATTGCCGTGAAAATCGATGACAATGCGAAAACCCAACATGCCTAGCCACTGACGGGCATCTTCGGGAATCGGTTGGCCTACATTATCCTCCATGCGGTTGATCGAAGATTCCACTGCCGCCTTGGTAAAGACATCGTCTTGGCCCATCATCTCCAACATCGACTGGACAGCAATCTCGCGGTTCTCCTCCACCTGCTCGCGCAAGAAGCGCAGCACAGCGCGATCCACCTGTGCGGCGTCGATGTGACGGCGAAAATCGTCATCATTCACGACATAGCAAGCATCTTCACCTACATAGGCGATCTCTGCCGGATTTCCCGCTTCATCAAAGACTAATCCTGGAAACATGGCGGTGCGCGCCATCGCTCTACTCCTCATCTTACCGGCAAAATTTTATTGCCCGATCACATGCTACAATCGTCGCGTGCGGGGGCATGGTCCTACAATTACTCCTACAATTACCCCTACAATTACCCCTACAATTACCCCTACAATTACAACGTGTACCGAGCAACAATACGTTCCTTCTCGTCACACGGTTTCAGCAACTATACCTTCGAGGAAGCCACCCAGCGGGTTCGCGGCTTCCTGGAAGGTTTTCACAAGATCAGTCCACCCGGATTACCAGGTCATCATCCGCTGCAAAAACTCAAAACTGCGGCGAATGGTGCGCAGGGGATCTTTGGGCAGATCATGCTCCACAATATACCACTCCGCGCCCGCTGCACGCGCCGCGGGCAAATACGTCGCCCAGTCCAACGTACCAGCCCCAACATCGGCAAAGCCCTTTTCTTCCTCATTCGTACCTGCCGGGGCAAGATCCTTGACATGGACACGCGGGCAGCGTCCGGCAAACTCGTTGAGCAACTCCACCGGGTCGGCTCCGCCGCGCACAATCCACGCCAGATCCGGCTCCCATTGCAGATAAGAGGCATCTGTGCCATCCAGCAGCCACTCAATCGCCAACCGCCCCTCGATGCGCTCCATCTCAAAGGCATGATTATGATAGAGCAGCCGCATTCCGGCATCAGCACATTTCTTCCCTATCTCGCCCAGCCTTGCCCCGAGGGCCATCCATCCCTTGCCATCGCTGGGGCGCAATTCTTCGGGCATATAGGGGATGGTAATGACCTGATTGCCAATGGCTAGGTTGAAATCAATGTAACGATACACATCTTGCTCCAACTGCGCTAGACCCACATGAGAGGAGACTGCCTGGAGACTGTGTTTTTCGAGCAACTCCTGCATTTCCTTAGCGCTTAATCCGTGATCACCGAGGAGTTCCACACCCCGATAGCCAATTTCGGCTACATGGCCCAACACTTCATCCAGCGATTGTGGCAACATACGCAAGGTATAAAGCTGTACCGCCAACGGCAAATTGGTGATTGTCATAGTTGATTGTGGCCCCTGTCACGTTGATCTTGTTAGGTTAGATAGGCTAGATAGTAGAATATGGGAATGGCAAGACGTGCGAATGTAAGAATTTACAACTTTGAAGATTGACAGAGCCTACTTCAAAGCTGGAGAGACTCTAAAGTTGCAGAGACGCTAAAGTTGCAGAGACTCTTGGAGCAAGCGGTTGCGTAATCCTGTATAACGTGCCGCCACTTGATCATTGCGTACTGCCAAAGCAATCGCCTTGGGCTGTCCCACCAATACAACCAACCGCCTTGCGCGCGTAACCGCGGTATAGAGCAAGTTGCGTTGGAGCATCATGTAGTGGCTCGTCAGTATAGGAACTG
>CAMPHP010000165.1 GCA_946885925.1 uncultured Litorilinea sp. | reverse complement strand
CCTGCCCGAAGAAGCCTTCTACTTCACCGGCTCCATTGACGAGGCAGTCGCCAAGGCAAGACAGTTACAAGGGCTTAACGCATAGGAGATATAACAAAGGAGCCAACGGCGACATTCCCGTTGGCTCCTTTGTGGTTTAGAGAAAATTCAAATCAACTTGAATAGCCGCGCAAAACAATTGGTTATGCGATCACCACGGGCAAGCCCAAGAATTCCCCATAGCGTTGGGCGGCGGATTCAAATTGTTCGCTCTCGGCAGGGGTCAATGTTCGGGCAAGAGTTGTTTCAATCATGACCGCGCCTTTCTTGATTGTCCGCTTCCAGTTACCCACCACCTGCCCATCAATGACGATGATGGAACTAAGATGGTTTGCTGATACCGACAACCTTTCGTGTTGTGGGTCGAGCGAGGCGCTGCGGTCTTCATAGCTCACCATATACTCGTCAAAGGCTGGCAGCAGATGAAGAGCGGGCGAACTCATTGGCACGCTAGACATTGTCTCAGCCCACCAATAGGTTTTGCCCTCAATGGTTTCCTCAATGAAGTGAGACTTTACAGCATCCAGCCCCGCACGCGCATCTGCCATGAGCAGTCCCGTCCACCATACGAAATCGTGGATTGTCGCCGGGCCGTGGCTGCGGAAATAACGCAATGCTATCTCCGCCAACGCCTCCTCACGGGTGAGCGTCCGCATATTGGGAACCCACTCATCGAGCAGCGTAAAGGTCGGCTGCTTGCCCTGGCGCGCGCCAAAGCAGATCAAGCCCGTTTGCGACAGATTGCCGATGATGAAGAGTCCGCGGCTGTTCACCGTTGCAATCCCTTCAGCCTCCAGCAGTTCATATAGCTTCCCGCGTGTTAGCTGCTTGCCACCCTCCAACGCTCGAATAAATAGGTCGCGGCTGCGTGCAAAGACCGCGTCATCTAAGCCAGCCTGCCGGTAATAATATTGGGAGCGAGTGATTACCCGTGGCGTCATCAGGTCGAGCATCCAGCGCGCATCCTCCGCTGGCACAAAATGGACCGTGCCGCGCATCGGCCAAGTACGCAATATCGTTCTCTCGGCAATCGCTTGCTCAACGACCCCTTCGGTCGCATCCTGCATCCGACAACCGATTGCCCACAGCGAGCCAAGAAAATCCTGCGCCTGCACTGCCCCCATCCACCGCACCACCTCTGCCGGAGTCGACAATGTGGGCTGTAATAGCCGTTGGCTCATGAGTCGCTGCACGCTGATCTCTTGTATGGTCATATCTCCCCCATAGACAGGTTGAACCAATTCTCGCATCTCCTCCCCCTCGTTGTACCGCTACAATTTTGATGTGAGAGCCATATTATCTATATCCAAATATAGAGGAGGTTCAGGACTTGTTCGATCCTAATTCCAAAATGAGAATTTGTGGCAACCCAAGTTCCTACAATTGATATCTCACTGTAAAGAAGGCTGCCAATCTGTTATTCCTCCCTACCGTCGGAATGAGAGCGTACGTTTACGTGCTGGATGGCAAGTTGAGCCAATTAAGAACGCTGAGTTTCATCAATCTGCATAGAAATGCATCTCAACAGAACTCAGCGTTCGTTTATATGAGGAGCAATGCGACAAAAACGCATCACGTCCACTCATAACAGCGTAGACCTACAGCTTCAGCCGCCGCAGCCGCAACGCATTACCCACCACGCTAATGCTGGAGAAAGCCATTGCGCCTGCCGCCAGAATCGGGTGCAGTTGGCGCAAGAAGTCGGGTGCCCATGCAAAGGGAGCCAGCACACCGGCGGCAATTGGAATCAGCGCCACGTTATAGCCAAAGGCCCAAATTAAGTTCTGGTGGATGTTGCGCATGGTCGCCTTTGACAGCTTGATCGCCTGGGGCACGCTGCGTAGATCACCGCGCATGAGTGTCACGTCGGCAGTCTCCATTGCCACATCCGTCCCCGTACCAATGGCAAAACCCACGTCAGCCTGGGCCAAGGCAGGTGCGTCGTTGATGCCATCACCCACCATGCCGACACGATAGCCTTCCTGTTGCAATTGCGTCACATAGGATGCCTTCTCGCCTGGCAGCACTTCGGCAAAGACCCGGTCAATGCCTACCTCGGCAGCGATGGCCTGAGCAGTCGCCTGATTATCGCCGGTCATCATCACGACCAGCAGCCCTTGTTGCTTGAGCGCAGCAACCGCTTCCTTGGAACCTTCCTTGATCGTATCCGCCACACCGATCAGCGCACTGGCTTGCCCATCCACAGCCAACCACATGGCTGTCTTGGCTTCGGCTTGCAACTGTTGCGCTTTAGGCCCAAGGCCGTTGAGCGCCACTTGCTCGCGCTCCATCAAGCGCAGATTGCCCAACAAAACCTGCTGTCCATCGACCTGGGCAGTAATGCCATGCCCCGCAATGCCCTCAAATGCAGTTGGCTCGCTCAACACCAGCCCTGCTTCTTGCGCAGCACGCACAATCGACTCGCCCAGCGGATGCTCGGAACCACGTTCGGCAGAGGCTGCCAACCGCAGCAGATCACCCTGAGCCAACCGTGTATCACTGCTCACCACCACATCGGTCACAGAAGGCTGGCCGCGTGTAATCGTGCCTGTCTTGTCCAGCACAATCGCAGTGAGCTTTTGCGCCTGTTCCAGCGCAGCACTGTTCTTAAACAGAATACCCGCTTCAGCGCCCTTGCCAACACCCACCATAATCGAGGTCGGCGTTGCCAAACCCATCGCACAAGGACAGGCAATCACCAGCACCGCCACCAAGCGGATCAAGGCAGGAACAAAGCCAGCGCCACTCAAATACCAGATGGCAAAGGTCAAGAGCGCAATCACAATCACCGCAGGGACAAAATAGGCCGAAACCTGATCCACCACCCGCTGAATCGGTGCGCGGCTGCCCTGGGCCTGCTCCACCATGCGGATAATCTGAGCCAGCGCAGTCTCCTTGCCTACCTTGGTTGCCTCAAACTTGAGCAACCCTTGCTTGTTGAGCGTTGCGCCGATGACTGTATCACCCACCTGCTTCTCGACGGGCAAGCTTTCCCCTGTGATCATGCTCTCGTCCACAGCCGAATGGCCGTCGGAGACCACACCATCCACAGGGATCTTCTCGCCAGGCCGGACAATGACCGTATCCCCGCGCTGCACTTGAGAGATAGGAATATCCATCTCCACGCCATTGCGTACAATGCGCGCGCTCTTGGCCTGGAGGCCGATCAGTTTCTTGATGGCTTCGCTGGTGCGCCCCTTGGCACGCACTTCCAACAATTTACCCAAGACGATCAGGGTAATAATCACCGCCGAGGTCTCGAAGTAGACGTGATGCCCCAAGGCATGAGTGCCCAAAGTCAGCGCAATTAATACCGCCACACTATAGAAGTAGGCAACCGATGAACCCATGGCTACCAACACATCCATGTTGGCGCTGCCATTACGCAGGCTCTTATAAGCCCCTACGTAATAATCCCAGCCCACATAAAACTGCACAGGGGTCGCCAGGGCAAAGAAAAGCCAGTTCACCCAACTCGCATTGGCCCACGCACCCACAAATCCGAGGTCGCGTGCCATGCTCAAGAGGAACAGGGGTATAGTAAAGAGCGCACCCACAAGCAAGCGCGTCTGTTGATGGCGTAATTCAGCAGCGCGGGCCGCGCTTTCAGCATCCTCACTCTCGGCATCATCCGCCGCAGTCTCTACTACATCATAGCCCGCCTTCCGCACCGCGGCGACTAGATCATCACGGGTAACGACACCAGGCAAATAACTGACGGTTGCCCGCTCATTGGCATAATTCACTGTGGCCTCGACCACACCCTCGGTCTTATTCAGACGCCGCTGGATCGTGTTGGCACAGTTGGTGCAGGTCATCCCCAATAAAGGCAGTTCTACCGTGGCAGTGGGTACGGTATAGCCTGCTCGCTGCACCCGTTCAATCACCCCATTTGCTACCGTTTTCAGGTCGCTTTGTGCGGGGTCATAGGTGACGGTCACTTTTTCGCTGGCAAAATTTACGTTTGCGCCAGTGACGCCTTCAACCTTCTTGGCATTTCGTTCAACAGTCGCTACACAATTGGCGCAGGTCATCCCCACGACCGGCAGCGTTACCTGTTGTTCTGTTGTGGACATAAGTTTGTCCCCCTCATTCTTCATCGTCATTCTTCAGGCAGAGACACAAGCCTCTAGCCTAGTATTCTAAGTTCTCTTGGAAGCACCTATGTCAACGGATGCTTCCAAGAGAGCATTGCTTACTGCAAAGTGAGTTCGTTAGCGGGTGGGTAGTTGATCTCTTCCAACGTCGCCACGATCTTGTCGAGGGTCGCAGGTGCATCAAAGGCGACTGTCACCTGCTTGGTGTTCTGGTCGGCCTTTACACTTTGCACGCCAGCCACTTCGCTGAGTTCGCTCTCGATGGTGTGGGTGCAATGACCACAGCTAATGCTGGGTACAACAAAGGTCTTGGTAGTCATAGTGAACTCCTTATTGTTGAATTTATTGTTGAATGTTGAAAAACCATTGAATTGACCGATACCGGGCAACTGCTACTGCGTAAAAGGCACAATACGAGCAAGACAACCCGGCCCTACATAGCAATAGACGGCGACCGACGCTATAGTTTATTGCTCATATCAAACACACTGGTTACTTCGCGCAAAACAGCTTCCCTTTCCTCTGGGTCATCCCCTTGGATTGCGGTGGTAACGCATGTATGCAGATGGTTGTCCAAGATCAATGTGCTGATCTTGTTCAATGCCGCTTGTACTGCCTGAATCTGCTTGATTACATCAATGCAGTATTCGTCCTCCTGCACCATGCGTTCAATGCCCTTGATATGCCCTGCGGCACTGGCAAGCCGTTGTGTCACAGCCTTGCGCGTTTGCTCATCCATTGCTATCCCTCCATCTTATCACTTACTACCCCCTCCCCTGGGGGGTGGGATGGCCACAGTATCGCGCCGAGTTAGCTGTTTGTCAAGTTCCTTTTGGTATCGTTCGCGTTGGATTATTGGCAGCGACTTTAGTATCATCCTGCCATTCGTGCGCGCATCTTGACACTCTCTAGTTTGCAATCAGGAGAAACCATGAGCAAGGAACTGGTCCAAAAACAGTTTGGCAGCCATGCCGCAGCCTATGCCACCAGCAAGGTTCACGCCCAAGGGGCCAGCCTCAAGCGCCTGGTCGAGTTGGTGCAGCCCCAGGCTAACTGGCAAGTACTGGATGTGGCGACCGCAGCGGGGCATACGGCATTTGCCTTTGCGCCCCATGTGGCCCATGTCACCGCCACAGACATCACACCGGAGATGATCCCCGTGGCGGAAAAGGTAGCAGCGGAAAAGGGCATTACCAACGTCACGTTGGAAACCGCCGATGCCGAGGCACTCCCCTATGCCGATGCCAGCTTTGATCTGGTGACCTGTCGCATTGCACCCCATCACTTCCCTAACATCAACCGCTTTGTCAGCGAAGCGGTGCGGGTGCTGCGTCCTGGCGGCATCTTGGCGGTAGTAGATAATGTCGTGCCTAACGACCCGACGGCCAGTGACTATATCAATGCGTTTGAGAAGCTGCGCGACCCCAGCCATGGTCGCGCCCTGAGTGTGGAAGAGTGGCTGGCGGCCTTTACCGAGGCAGGGCTTACGCTGCTGCATCACGAAGTCGCGCCCAAAAGCATGGAGTTTACGCCCTGGGCCGAACGCATGGGTGCAACCCCAGAGGTTATCACCGAGTTGCGCCTGCGCCTGATGACAGCGCCACCCGTCGCCGCTGCATTTTTCCAACTGCAAACCGGCGATCAGGATCTGCTTTTCAATCTAGATGAGGCGTTGATCCTGGGGCGCAAAACCTAAGGAACTCAAGTTTTGCGCCACACGGATCACACTCTCCACGATGGCTCCATGAACAGCATGTGTTTCGCAGGGAATGTTTGCCGCAGCACAGGCCCGGTGCAATGGAGCCATGCGTCGCCGCGCTTCTTCAAAAGGAATGCTGGCGCTCCCAAACCAGAAATATACCTGCTCCTATAGGGCGTGACGCAGTAAATTGTCTGCCGTCCCCCTCTCTGTTTGGTGGTTAGCAGGAGCGGTGATATGTTTCTAAACTTGTTGGAAGATGATTTCCAGAGTACAAGGCGATGAGACCCTCTAGCCTTTAGTCATTGTTTGTATAGTAGGTTTCTGTAGTAGGTTTCTATAGTAGTACCAACTTTTATGCTGCCACGGACCCTCTTCGCTGCTTCGCTCATCTACCTGGCCGTGCCCTATGTCGTCTTTTTCTTTGGTTGGCTACAGCCTTGGTGGGCAGTGCCTGCCGTGCTGCTCGTGGCGGCAATGGTTTTGGGCGCGCTAGCGTGGCAGCGACGTATGGGGCATGCAGACGAAGATAGCGTCCAACTTGGGCGCGCCACGCTGCTCCTCTATCTGCTGGTCTGTGCCGTGTGGATCTTCATCGCTGGGGTGGGTGGCTATGGCTATCAAACTTCGGATTGGATCAAGCACGAAGCACTACTCAAAGATTTGATCGAGTTGCCCTGGCCCGTACTCTACGAGTATTACACCCTGCCCGTCGCCCAGGTTTACTATAATGCGCTCTATCTACCAGTGGCGGTCGTGGGCAAGTTATGGGGTTGGCAAGCTGCCAACGCGGCGCTATTTGCCTGGGCAATGTTGGGGCTGTTGTTGGCAGCACTCTGGTTTTCCTTGCTGGTACGCAAATTCCATGGGTGGGTGCTTGCCCTCTTTCTTTTCTTTGCCGGGTTGGATTGGGTCGGGCTGCTGGTCATGAGCGCGCCCAACTGG
>CAMPHP010000164.1 GCA_946885925.1 uncultured Litorilinea sp. | reverse complement strand
GCACGTGTGTTGCCGGCAGATCAACGGTTTCTCTTCTGTAGAGGGCTTCGCTGGACGCTCTTCTGCCCAGCGTGTCGGATGAGTTGATTGACATGGAGAGCCAGACTTGCCGGTACGGTGAGTCTGGCTTGTCTGTTTTTCGGGCATGTGACAAACATGCCCAAGTTTAGAACCAAAGGAGATGACCCAAATGCCATTGAAAATTACCTACTACGGTCATTCTACCCTGATGATTGAGACTGACTCACATAAGCTAGTCGTTGATCCTTTTTTCGCCCCCAATAATCCGCTTGCTCCCATACCAGTCAATCAGGTCGAAGCGGATTTTATTCTATTGACACATGGACATGGCGACCACACAGCGGATGCACCGGCACTGGCAAAGGCCACTGGCGCATTAGTCATTGGCAATTTCGAGGTGGTGAGTTGGATGGAGAAGCACGGAGCCAAGCAGGGACATGGCATGAATACGGGCGGAGCTTATACCTTTCCCTTTGGACGGCTGAAAATGACCATTGCCCACCACTCATCTACGATGCCGGATGGTAGCAATGGCGGTCATCCCAATGGCATGTTGATCACCTTTAATGATGGGCACGATGTTTATCTGGCTGGTGATACGGCATTGACCTATGATATGCGGCTGATTGGTGAGCAAGGCGGGGTCGATCTGGCGGTACTGCCGATTGGCGACAACTTTACGATGGGACCAGATGATGCCGTAATGGCGGCCCAGTTTGTTAAAGCTAAACATGTATTACCCGTTCATTACAACACCTTCCCACCGATACGTCAGGACGCACACGCATTTGCAGAAACGCTGCGCCGCGAGGCGGAGATTGATTGTACAGTGTTAGGACCAGGGGAAGTAATGACGCTAGGGTAAGCGGAACGGTATCTTCCGAGAGCCAGTGATCTATCACAGTGACGTGTAACAGTGACATGTCACTGTGATAGATCACATGCCTTTGAGAAGATGTGGTCAGGGAGGAAGAATGACAGTGATTATTGCTTGGATTGCATTGATTGTGGCAGCAGTGGCACTGGGTTTTGCGTGGAAGCTCAATAGTGAATTGGCAACGGCGACGCGACGCTTAGATCGCTATAACAAGGCACTGTTCGACGCTAATGATGAGATGCGGCGGCTGCGTGAAAAAGTGGAGGAGGAGACCGCACAACTTCGCGTTGCCTTGCGGCGGCAACAGGGTGTGGCCTTTACACCGGAGATGACGGTGCGCGAGGTGTTGATGATGCATCCTCAGGCGGAGCAGGTCTTGGCGAGCTTTCATCTTGGTGGATGCAGCCATTGTGCTGTAGAGCCGAACGATACGTTAGTCCATGCCTGTCGAGAGCATGGTGTTGATTTGCAAACATTGGTAGGGAACCTCAACTTGTTAACAGGGAACGGCCAACAAGCTGGGGGTGGAAATGGTGCGCCCCAGTTGGTAAAACTACCCAATGTTGCGCTGGAGTTTGAGTAGGAGCATTCGGAGGAACTTATGTCGGATCTAAGCGAGTTTGCAGTCCATTCTAAAGCAGAACTCCTTTTTCCAGCCCATCAGATCCCAAATCTGCGGGAGTTGCGTGGGCCAGAATGGCGAGAATTGGTAGATCGGGTAGCGGCGCTGCCCGAAACGCACCCCGATAGTCTAGCGTTTGTGCTGATGATGATCGAGTTGAATGGCTGTCTGAAGTGCAACAGTAATAATTATAAGTTCTTGCGGGGCTGTTTTCTCTGCGCCACCCAGACTGTTCAGTCCTATAAAGGCAGTGACAGTGATTTGCTTGAGCTTTACCAGCGCGCAAAGAAAGACCTGGGCCAACATTTGCAGCAGGGTGTGCGCTCTGGCGAATTTTCGTTGGCAGCATAGGCTGCGTGATACCGCCTTCATGGTTGAAACCAGCGCCAATGCGCTGGTTTTTTCCTGTTTAGGCGCGCTAGAGAGTTGAGCGGAAACGCATGGATCCAACAAATCCAAGGAACCCCGGTGCAACAACGCCGAGCGGTCGAGTTGTACGCGTCGCAATTATCGGCGGCGGGATTGCGGGGCTGAGTGCTGCCTATGATCTGGCGCGCCAGGGAGGATATGCCATCACAGTCTATGAAGGCAACTCCTATCTAGGGGGACTCGCCGCGGGGTTCAAGGGTCATTCCAACTGGGAATGGCCTCTGGAGCATTTTTATCATCATCTCTTTACCAACGACGATGCGATCATTGGGCTGACGCAAGAGTTGGGGCTGGCGGATCTACTAGAGATCCATTCTCCTATCACAGCATTCCATATCCAGGGCAAAAATTACCCGCTGGATACACCTCTACGTGTCCTGCAATTCCCGTTGCTGCCCCTTGCGGACCGGCTGCGTATGGGCATGGTGATTGCCTATCTACGCTATCATCCCCAGCGTCCGTGGCGGCAATTCGACAAGATTGTGGCGGATGAGTGGTTGGCGCGCTGGATGGGTGAGAAAGCCTACTCTACGTTATGGCAGCCGATGCTCCAGGGCAAGTTTGGTGCGCATTACCGCGATGTTAATTTGGCGTGGTTTTGGGCGCGCATTTACAAGCGCACGCCTAAGCTCGGTTACTACCGGGGCGGGTTCCAAGCATTTGTCGATGGTTTGGCAGGGGTGACAGAGCGGCTCGGCGTTGCCGTGCAGACGAGCGCACGGGTTGAACGCATCCGGCCCAATGCAGATGGTGGGCTGGTGGTGGAGGTGGCAGGGCAGGCATCCGCATCTTATGATGTGGTGTTGAGCACTGTCGGGCCTGGCTTGATGCGGCAACTGACACCTGATTTGCCTGGCTCGTATTTGGGGCAGTTGGGGGCTTTGCGCAGTATGGGGGCAGTAGTGACGACGGTGGCGCTCAAGCGGCAGTTGATGCCCAAGATTTACTGGGCCAACATTTCCAAACAGGAAGGGCTGCCTTTCTTGGCGTTGGTTGAGCATACCAACATGATTGATCCGGTACATTATGGCGGTGACCATCTGCTTTACATCGGGGATTATCTTGACACCAGCCACCCCTATTTTGATCTAGATGTGGATGGGTTGCTGGCTGAGTTTATCCCCCACCTAACTAAGTTCAATCCAGAATTCCGTCCGGATTGGATCACGGGCGCATGGGTACATAAGGCGAAATATGCCCAGCCTGTGCCACCTGTGGGGTATGCTGAGATGATTCCATCCATTCGCACGCCACTGCCGGGGCTTTATTTTGCCTCGATGAGCCAGGTCTACCCGTGGGATCGGGGAACAAACTATGCTGTGGAGATCGGGCGTGATGTGGCGAAGATCATCACCGAAGATGTAGGCACGGGTGTGGTGCCAGTCACCACACGCACTGGTGATGCGGCCTATGCTGCCTGAGAGCGTCCGGGCTGTGGTGACAGCCGCCACCGGACAGCCTAGCGACGCATTAGAAATCACGCTGCGCGCGCCACAGCTTTACCAAAGCAACCAACTGTTTGATGTGTGGGTGGAAGGTCGCCACCTGATTGCCAAGCAGTTTTTGAAAGAGGATGAGTGGGGCGAGTCACCAGCACGCGAGTTTAGCAGTTTGCACTTGCTTGCACCGCTGGATATTGCGCCGCGTCCTGTCTTTTATGATGCTGCGATGGGGCCAGTGGTCATTTATGAGTATATGGAAGGGCGAATGTGGGGGCGCTACCATCCGTCTGCTGAGGAGTTGCGCCAGTTGGCCGCGGCGTGGGCGCAGTTGTATACGGTGTCGCGTGCAGGATTATGGCCCGCGCGGAGTAGTGACTGGACACCAACGACGCGTGTGGCATGGTTCCATGAACTGCTGGATGGCTATTGTGAATGGGCAGAGATAGCATTTCCTCGTGGCCTGAAAGCGGCGGCGCTTTGCCGAGAAATGGTTGAGCCAATTGGTGTCGTGCTTGGGCGTCTCCAGCAGAATAGGCCGGCCTATTCGTTTGCTCGTCGTGATCCACGTTTTGCCAATGTGATTGCCCGGCCTGATGGCCGTTATGGTTTTGTTGATTGGGAGGATGCAGGGTTACATGATCCGACAATGGAATTGGCAGATATCATGATGCATCCAGAGCAAGAAGATTTGCTGACAGATGCAGAATGGCAGCCCTTCGTAGAGACCTATTGTCAGGCGGTGGGTTTTGAGCAAGTTAGCGTTGCCCAACGCATTGAGGACTATCGTAGACCACTCGCACTTTTTTGGATTGTGGTTCTGATGAATCATGGTATAAAGCGCACCAAGTCTGCAAGGGTAGCGGAATGGGAAGTGAATGATATGCTGCCCAATCTGCGCCTACAGCGTTATCTCGCGTATCTGCTGGCGGAACGACACGGCAAGTTTGCTCCAACTGCTTATGCAGATGTGCTCTTTTTCCCTGCTGATTAGAATTAGTGGCAATTCTGAGCTGTGTGGAATGGTGCATGCCGATCTGTAAAGGTAGCAAGCCAACTTAATCTGGCTTAAGTTACTATCGAGATCATTCATGTATACTGTCCTTGTAACCAACGGTAACCAACGATCAGAATGACGATCGGCTGTTTTCTTTGCAGTGGAATACCAAAGACAACTACTTGAATTCGCTTATTGGATGGGTGATTGCTGACTAACTGATCGGCGTAGCCGATACAATGAGTTGTACTTATTTATAGAAAACCTTTGCAACTGAACGAACTCAGTTGCTCTAGATAAAGGAACAATGCATGTTTGGCAAGAAAAGCTCAACAGATGTGACCGAAACTGCCATCCTTCAGGCGCTTAGTACGGTTCAAGAACCAGAATTGCACCGGGACTTGGTGAGCCTCAACATGATTCGTGATGTAACCATCAGCGGAAATAATGTGGGCTTTACGATTATGTTGACCACGCCTGCGTGTCCGTTGCGTTCGCGGATGGAGCAGGAGAGCATCGCCGCGGTGAAGCAGATGGTGCCCGGGGTGGATCAGGTGTCAGTGCGCTTTGATGCACAAGTACGCCCGGATCACCGGATCATTGGCAAGCTCAATATTCCGGTTAAGAACATTATTGCCGTGGCATCGGGCAAGGGTGGCGTGGGCAAAAGCACTGTGAGCACCAACTTGGCTGTGAGTCTGGCGCTTGAGGGGGCCAAGGTCGGTGTATTGGATGCTGATATTTATGGGCCTAATATCCCGATTATGTTTGGGTTGTCGGGTAAGCCGCGCATTAGCAATGAAAAGATGGTACCGCTAGAGGCGTATGGCGTGGAGGTCATCAGCATGGGCTTTCTGATGCCCGAAGGCGAAGCAGTCGTCTGGCGCGGGCCAATGCTGCATAAGGCGATTCAACAGTTGTTTACAGATGTACGGTGGGGCGAGTTAGACTATTTGATTGTTGATCTGCCCCCTGGCACGGGTGATGCACAGTTGAGTTTGGCGCAGAGTGTGCCGTTGACTGGCGGTGTGATTGTGACCGGGCCGCAAGCTGTGGCAGTGGCAGATGCGCGCCGGGGAGCCGCTGCGTTTAAGCGGCTTGAGGTGCCGATTATCGGTTTGGTCGAGAATATGAGTGGCGAGATCTTTGGCACAGGTGGTGGCGCAGAGGCTGCCAAGCTGATGGGGATTGAGTATCTGGGCACGGTCGAACTTGACCCCCGCATCCGCATTGGTGGCGATGCTGGCAAGCCGATTGTGGTAGAGGCTCCTGATAGCCCTGGTGCGCTCGCCTTCCGCCAACTGGCGCGTCTTATTGCAGCACGCGTGAGTGTCATGACCCTCGCGCCTGATCCAGAATTGCGGATTCTTTAGGCTCAACAGTAAAACTTAGACGGCCCTGTCATTCCGATCACGAAGTGGGGCATAGCCCACTGGAGGGAGGAATCCCCTTCTGCGTCGGAATGACAGGGCGTACTATCTTGCTTGGATAGGGATCTTTCGGCGCTTAGTGCACCCGTTCCTGCTGCATGTTCTGTATTCGTTCTCTTGGGCGAGCAGCGGGTTGGCCTTCCGTGGTGGGTATTTCGCCTGTCTCCATCAACTGCTTGAAAGCGCGGATCTCTTCTTTGATCTGCTGTTCAGCGATAAATTTCCCTAGCCTTCCGGCAAGCTTGCCAAGGGCTGCACCAGGTGGGTCATACTCCAATGAGACACTGACTTCTGTGCCGCGTGCGGTGGGTATGAACTTCACATAGCCGCGGCTCTGTATTGGGGCGTCTGGCAAAGTCTCCCACGCTATCATTTCATTGGGCCGATCTTCAATAATCTGTGCATCCCACTCCAATTCCACGTTGTTGAACACCTCAACTACCCAATGTGAACGTCCATTGCCCAAGTCCTGCACCGACTTTACATGCTTCATAAAGTTCGGTAGGTTGCTTAGGTTACGCCAATAGTCATAAAGCTCGTTGGCAGGACGATTCACTGTCACCGATTTACGGATGCGTAGTTGCCTCGGGCTGGGTTCGATCCTCTTTTGTTGGACGTCTTGCTCATCATCGTGGAGAATGGGCACATAGTCGAGAAAGTTCTTGCCTGAAGCACCCTGATAAAGCAATCCTGCACCCAACACCACTAATGGTAAACGGCTGGCATTGTGCTGGCGCATTCCATAGAAAAGCAAGGCTGCTCCTCCAAGCCCTGCTACCCAGCGCTGGATGTCGTCCATGCCATCGGATTGCACGCGGCGTTTTGGGGGAAGGGTATGCTCCTGGAGACCCGGTTCCACCTTGACTTCTCCCCTGGTCTGACTTCCCTGATGAGCTCCTTGGAAGCTATCATTCATAGTCGTGTTCTCTCCTTCTTCAGATATTGTTTTCACCTCTGCGCTATGCTCCAAAC
>CAMPHP010000163.1 GCA_946885925.1 uncultured Litorilinea sp. | reverse complement strand
CACATAAGCAGGGCTTAATTTCTCCATATAGGGCAAAAAGGCCAATGCCCGCTGGCAAAGCAGATCGCGCGGTTGGTCTGTCAGCCGCTCGGTGAGCAATAAGTAACGCTCGATCAGGTGAGCCGCCTGTGCGCCATGCTGGTAGCCTAGCTCATAGGCATCACCCGAAACTTCAACAAGTGGGAATGTGTGAGTGATCATGGAGTCTCTACCTATATATTCTATCGCATATATTCTATCGCAATGAGGGAGCTAGCATCCTAGAGTATACCTGTCAATGAACTTTTAAGGCTATACACTTCCAAGATAGCGCAATTTGTGGCAAACTACACCTCTACCAGTTCCCTCATCTTTTGTCAGAGGGAAGGGTCCCCGCTGGGAAGGAACACATCATGGGTACACGCAGCCCCATCACCGACAACTACATCAAAAAGTGCCCATTGGCTCATCGCCAAGCATTCGAGGTCCTTCGCGAACTAATTCACACTATCCAGCCCGATGTAAGCGAAGCCTTTCAGTATAGTATGCCTATCTTCGACTACCACGGGTTGCTCTGTGCATTTTCGTCGCACCTCGACAACATTAGCCTCTATTGTAAACCAGAAGTCTTAGCACGGTATCGCCGACAGTTGGGCAAGCTAGACATTGGCAAAGGCTGCATTCGCTTCAAAAAGCTGGATGATCTCCCCCTTGATGTCATGCGTGCCATCATCCAAGATAGTTGTGTTGCACTAGAAAAATCATCAGTACAACAAAAATCGGCACAGGAGGAACCGGCAATGGCAAAAGTAAGCACAACAACTCCGGCACTTTTCTACCAGGGTCGCCAACTTAACACCGCGCCCACCCACTTTGGTAGCTTACGTGATTCGCGCGAACTGCTGGGTAACGCGGAACTGTTGCACGCTCGCATGGCGGAGGATGGTTATCTCTACCTGCCAGCTATGTTGGATCGTGATACCGTGCTTGATGCCCGCCGTTCGATTTTACTCAAGCTTCAAGCCGAACAGGCACTGCACCCTGACTATCCACTAGAGGCAGGCATTATCGCCCCTGATGTTCATTTCACTTTTCGCCCCGACCTTGCCAATGGCAACCCCGTGATTGAGCAACTGCTTTATAGTGGTTCCATTATGGCATTTATGGGCGGCTTCTTGGGCGGTCCGGTGCTCCATTACGACTATACATGGCTACGCGCAAAAGCGCCCGGACCTAACACAGCAACAGCCCCTCATTGCGACATTGTCTTTATGAGCCGTGGCACAAAACAGCTATACACTGTCTGGACACCCCTCGATGACATTCCCTACGACCTAGGTGGCCTGATGATCCTCGAAAATTCCCATTGCCAACAAGAGCATCTGGGCGAATACTGGCAATTCGATGTGGACACCTACTGTATTGATGACAAAAATGACGAGGCCCATGAACGTTGGGCATGGGGCAAGGGTGGCGGTTCCTATTCCAAAGATGCGATTGGTGTTCGCCAAGAGATAGGCGGACGCTGGCTCTCTACGGAGTACAAGGCTGGTGACCTCTTGATCTTCAGCATGTTCACACTCCACGCAAGCCTGGACAACTGTACCAATCGCGTGCGTCTCTCCACCGACTCACGCTACCAACTAGCAGACGAAGCAGTAGACGAGCGTTGGATCGGCCCGAACCCAATTGCACACGGTCCCGACGCCAAAGTTGGGCTAATCTGCTAGGCATGAACTAAATTACATTCCTCGAAGCCACCCAGAGGGTTCCCAGCTTCGAGGAATGTTTTCTTGACGACCTACACCCACTCGCGCGAATCCGGCACGGGTAGCCACGCGCCACCTTTGCGAATTGACTCCTGGCTGACGAGCCCTGGCAGCGTCATATCCATAGCATAGTCAATGTCAACAGCGGGCGGCTTGCGTCCCTGCACGGCATCAACAAAGTCCATCACCTCAAAATAATCGCCGCCGCCATGACCGGCCTGCAACGCCGCAGCAGGTGGATTGCGCCAGATCTCTGGCAAAAACTCATCCTCGAAATCTGCCAGCGGCACCCAGCTATTCGGGTCAGAGCAGCGATCCTCTACCCATACCCAACTGCGCTCACCTGGTCGCCGCGCACCTTCAAATGCGCCCTGGGTGCCTTGCAATGTATAGTTGGTCATGGCATGGGGTCGTTTGGAAAGCATGTCGACGCGAACCCGAATCAATTTTCCTGTACTGGTCTTACAGAGCAGCAACACCGTATCTTCCATCGCATGTTCAGGGTCAGTCCAGACACCCGTCCCCACGCAACTAATCTGCTGCGGGCGCTCCTTGACCCACTGTAGACAAGGCCCCAGGCTGTGTGTAGGATAGGTGGAACCATTCACCCCCACCTGCCAATAATAGCGCCAAGTGGGTTTCCCCTCCGCAGTATGGTGCAGGCTGGATAGTTCGTGAATATACTCACCTTCGGCATAATAGACCTCACCAAAGAGACCAGCCTCCACCATGCTCTGCACCAGCACTACTTCCTTGCGATAGATATAATTCTCAGCCATCATATAGATGCCCTTGCTGCGGCGACACGCTTGCGTTAGCCAACGCGCCTCATCCAACGAAACCGCCGCCGTTACCTCGCTCAATACATGAATATCGCGCTCCAAGGCAGCAATCGACTGGGCGGCATGATAGTGCATAGGCGTCGCCACCACGACCGCATCGGGCTTGGCCTCATCGAGCATCTGTTCATACACCGTATAGAGTTGATCCACCCCTAGTGTCTTTCCTGCTTCTACCAATGTTGGCTGGTAGAGATCACAAAGCGCGACGATCTCCGTCTCCGGGTGGCTCTGAAAGGCACGAAAAAATGAACTAGAGCGGCGAGCTCCAGCAAAAGCGATCTTAATCTTGTTCCCCATTCAAGGACACCCCTCCATTCTAGTACGTAACCAATCGAAGTTTACTCGTTACTCTACGGCGTCTGCGCCCCGCGCGTGCTCACAAAGACAGAATAGACCGATTGCCCACAAGTCATAAAGAGCCGGTCCTTCATGCGCCCGCCAAAGCAAAGATTGGCGCAGGGTTCAGGCAGCAAAATGCGCCCAATCAAATCACCATCCGGCGCAAAGACATGCACGCCATCATAGCCAAGTCCACCCCACCCTGCTGCCGACCAGAGATTGCCATGATAATCAGTGCGAATGCCATCCGAACTACCCTCACCCATATTGACAAACTCATCACCGCCCGTCAACTTGCCATTGTTCACATCAAAAACGCGAATATGCGACGGATGTCCCGGCTTGTGCGAGCGCCCTGTATCAACAATGTAAAGCTTCGACTCATCAGGCGAGAAACAAAGGCCGTTTGGCTTCTCAAAATCATCCGTCACCACCGCGGCCTTCCCTGTCACCGGGTCCAGCCGGTAGACAGCGGGTTTCAGCTCAAACTCAGCCTGTTCCCCCTCATAGTCCAGCAAAATGCCATAGCCGGGGTCAGTAAACCAGATCGAACCATCCGAATGAACGACCACATCGTTGGGTGCATTAAGCCGCCTGCCTTGATAGCTGTCAATGAGCACCGTGATTACCCCGTTATGCTCGGTACGTGTGACCCGCCGCGTGAGATGCTCACAGGTAATCAGCCGCCCCTGGCGGTCGCGCGTGTTGCCATTGGCATAGTTAGAAGGATGGCGAAAAACAGCGGTGACACCTGACTGCTCATCCCAACGCAAGATGCGGTTGTTGGGAATATCGCTAAAGAGCAGATAGCGCCCATCGCCAAACCAGACCGGCCCTTCGCCCCAACGCAGCCCGGTCACCAACCGCTCTACTGCCGTATTGCCAATCGCATAGCGTTTGAAGCGCGCATCCACCACTTCGATGGCTGGGTCGGGATAGCCAATCGGGCTGCCATCCCACGGGCGCGCGGCGAGTTTAGCCACAAGTTCGTCAGCCATGCTCTTTTCTCCTTCGTTCGATTGGCAGTTAGTTTGATAGATCTTTGATTGATAGATATGGATAGGTGAGGTCTACGGGTACTTGGATAAGTCTATAATAAAAACCTTCCCGAAAGTTGTAAACTTTCGGGAAGGTAAAGAACGTGCTTTGCTTCAAACAAATCTAATCGCGCTGTTGTGGGTCCAGCGCATCGCGCAGCCCATCGCCAAAGAGATTAAAGCCCAAAACTGTGATCATAATCGCCATGCCCGGAAAGAAAACCAAGTTTGGCGATTGGCGCAGAAATGGAAGTCCATCGGCAATCATGGCACCCCATTCGGGTGTGGGTGGCTGCACCCCTAGCCCCAAAAAGCCCAGTGCAGCAGAGAAGACGATGGCACCACCCACACCCAGCGTCATCTGGATAATGATGGGTGTCAAACTATTCGGTAGGATATGGCTAAACATGATGCGCCCATCGCTGACACCCACCATGCGCGCCGCATCCACATAATCGCGCTCACGCAGCGAAAGCACCATCGAGCGCACCACGCGTGCATACCCAGGAATTCCTACAATGGCAACTGCCAGGATCGTGTTTATCAATCCTGGGCCGCGCACAGCGACAATGGCGATTGCCAACAAAATCGACGGGAAGGCCAGCAGAATGTCCATCAGCCGCATGATCAGGGCATCTAACCAACCGCCAAAATAGCCAGCAGCCAACCCTAAGACTGTCCCGATTGAGCCAGAGACAAAGACCACCACAAAGCCAATCGCAAGCGAAATGCCTGTGCCATGCAGGATGCGGCGAAAGACATCACGTCCCAGCCGGTCTGTCCCAAAGGGATGCTCTAAAGAAGGTGCCTGGCGCGCCTCGGCTAGATTTGAATCGGTACGCGCATCATAAGGATCCACGATGGGGGTAACAATCCCGATCACCAGCGTGAGCAGGATGAGAAACAAGCCGACCCGTCCATTCCAACTGGACATGAGCCGCTGCCAGCCATCACGAAACAAGCCACGCGACCGCCTGGCTTCGGGATCTGCCAATAAAGCTGGTTGAGCCGCAACATTCGTTGTCATTTTTATTCTGCTCCAATTAGCCTTGATAACGAATGCGCGGATCCAGATAGGCATAGGAAATATCTACGAGCAAGTTCACCACCACATAAATGGTGGCACTCACCAAGATCGCCCCTTGCACAATCGGATAATCACGGCTGAGAATGGCGCGATAGGTCCATAGTCCCATCCCCGGCCAAGAGAAGATGGTCTCGGTAAGCAACGCACCACCCAACAACCCACCCAACTGCAAACCAATCACGGTAACAATTGGCAACAATGCATTCTTAAGCGCATGGCGAGTCACCACAGTTCGCTCACGCAGCCCCTTCGCCTCAGCCGTACGCACGTAATCCTGGCGCATAACCTCCAACATGCTTGCACGGGTCAAACGCGCGAGGATTGGCATCACGGTTGTACTCAGCACAGCGGCCGGTAAGATCAAATGCCACAATGCGTTGGTAAATAGTTTTATATCCCCCATCAGGAGGGTATCAATCAGCATAAAGCCGGTGACGCGGTCAACATTCAGGGTTGCATCCAAACGGGCACTGGGAGGAAAGATTTGCCGGTTTACAGCCAGCGCATAAATTGCAATCAGGGCCAACCAATAAATTGGCATAGAAACACCCAAAAGTGCCCCTACGGTCGCAGTCAAATCTATCCACGAATTACGCCTTAATGCCGAGATAACGCCAATGGAGACACCCACCACCACACCAATCAACAGCCCAAACAGGACAAGCTCTAGCGTCGCAGCTAAACGTGAGCGCAGTTCCACCATGACTTCGGTGCGGTTGATAATGGATGTACCCAAATCACCCTGTAAAACTCGCCCCATCCACTCTACATATTGAACGGCAATAGGCCGGTTAAAGCCTAACTCTTCCCGCACGCGTTCAACATCGGCAGGACGCGCGCGCTCACCCAACATGACAAGCACCGGGTCACCAGGGATCATGCGGATCAAGGCAAAGACCACGATGGAAACGCCAAGTAATACGGGAATCAAGCTCAACAAGCGGCGCAGAATATATTGTGTCATACGATAAAAGCCTTCATTCAAGGGGAAAACAGACTGCCGGGCCACAAAATTTGCAGGCCCGGCAGTCGCAACTAACCATACAGCTTAGTTGCTGTCAATCCAAATGTACTCATACCAGGAGCGGAAGACAACCGGCACATAGCCCTTGACATCACTGCGGAAGACAATCGGAGTTGTCGCCCACACGACCGGGATACGGGCCACATCTTCGTGAATGATCTCCTCTGCCCGCATATAGATGGCCTCACGTTCCGCTGGTTCTGCGACGGTGCGGCCCTCAATCAGCAGATTCGCCAGTTCTTCGTTGTCATAGCAATCTTCTTCCTTGGGCTCACCTGGCGCATGCGAGAAGTGATAGCCGAGGTAATTGTCCGGATCACCATTGTCCGAACCCCAACCTAACATCCACATCGGGAACTTGCCTATGTTGCGGTCTTCCAGGTAAGCACCCCAGTCTTCTGTGACCAAGTTAGCGGTAATGCCGACTCTTGCCAAGTCAGCGGCAATTGCTTCACCAATTGCCTTGGAGTCCGGGAAGTAACCACGAACTACCGGGATGTACCAGAAGTCAGTGGTGAAGCCATCGGGCAGACCAGCCTGAGCTAGCAATTCTTTTGCTAGTTCCGGGTCATACTCATAGGGCTGAATGTCCGGATTGCTTCCCAAGATGGCAGGCGGCTGGAATGAAGCGGCCAACTGACCATAGTCGCCATAGAAGGCAGGGATCAGCGCTTCCCAATTGACTGCGTGGGCAATGGCCTGGCGTACTTCCAAC
>CAMPHP010000162.1 GCA_946885925.1 uncultured Litorilinea sp. | reverse complement strand
TGCAAGTTAATGATGCCGTAGCTAACGTTGTGTCGGGGATGGTATCTGGGTCGAGAGCAAAGATGCTGTCTTGAGAGTAATGATGCGCTGCATCCTCAAAGTAGGATGCATACATTTCATATTTTTTGGGGTTAAAGTCATTGGCAAAGACTACGTTCCACCCAGCGCTTTCCAAGCCAAGTCGCACCAACCCGATGCCAGCGAAGAACTCGGAGACGGTTTTAGTCAAAGATTCTTTTTTATCGGAGTTTTGCTTAGGAATCGTTGTGGTCTGGAGCATCAATACTCTTCTCCGTTGAGAACAAGGGCAAAGTATAGCTGGGATTATAGCACAGATGTTTTTGGTCTCGGTATTTGAGTCAAGCCATCATGTCACATCGACGGCTTTCTGCTATACTCACCATTGTCTCTCGCTCTTTGTGATCTGCTGGGAGCCTACTGTGTTTGTCCTTTGAATCATTTTGCATACTGGTGCAATGGTCTATGCGGCGGATCGACACGATCTCTATCCCCAACTCCCCACAGCCGCCGCCTCTATTGCCTCATCTCATTGATGAAATTACTGAAATTGTCTTTGGTGTACCGCAGGCTATTGAGCCATGCGATGCTATCTTTATTTTTGGCGGCTCCCATCCTGGCCTCTGGATTCATGGTGCTGATGCCTATCATCGAGGCTTGGGCCGTCACGTTATTGCAACGGGTGGATACAAGCCCACTGCTGTTCGTCATCATAGTTGGCAACACGGCACAATAGCGGAAGCATTGATCATCCGCGATGAATTGCTAGCACGGGACGTTCCGGCTGACGCTATTTACATGGAGACCCGCTCCACGAACACCTTAGAAAATGTGCTCTACGCTCAAGAAGTCTACGATTTTAATGGGATTACTAGCATCCTCGCCGTTTCGAGAAGCCATGGTGTAGGTCGCCAATGCCGAACATTGGCTCACAACATTCCCGCGTCCATCAGAGTTGTAGCCTATCCGTTCGCTACCAACGTAGGGAGTCATGGTGAACCTATCACACGAGATAACTGGATGAATACGGAACAAAGCCGCGCTGGTATCTTTAGCCACCTGCTCAAGATCATCCGCTATGGTCGTCTTGGTCATCTTCAGCCGGTAGAGCACCTCTCCGATGATCTCCAAGCCGCTATACTAGCGTGGCTTGACACAGTAGAATAGGGCCAAATCCAAGCTTGTGCTCTGTGCAAGCGAACTTCTGTGAATCTGTCATATGCGTATCTAATTCCAACTGAGAGGTGTGCCATGCCCAAACTCAGCGGGGGCGAAGCCCTCATCCGTTCACTCCAGCAAGAAGGCATCCGTACTGTCTTTGGCATTCCAGGTTTGGGCCAATATGAGGCAATTGATGCACTCTACAACACCCCTTCCATCCGCTACATTTCTGTGCGGAACGAACAGGCTGCTAGCTATATGGCGGATGGCTATGCCCGCGCCAGTGGCGAAATTGCCGCAGCCCTCGTTGTGCCTGGCCCAGGTGTGCTCAATGCCAGTGCTGGAATGGCAACAGCCTTTGCCTCCTCCTCGCCCATATTGGTGATTACAGGTACGGACCACCAGCGCGAAGGGCACGATGACGAGCGCGAGCCGCCGCTGCTCCATGCGCTGACCAAATGGGCAGGGCGGGCGTCGAGTGTAGAAGAAGTGCCAGAACTCGTGCATACTGCCATGCGCCAATTACGCAGTGGCAGACCGCGCCCCGTCGTGTTGGAAGTTCCCCATGCCGTGTTGGCGGCTCGCGCTGAGGTCGAACTCTGCGAGCCAGCACCCATGGATCGCCCTGGGGCAGACCCCGCGGCACTCGAAGCGGCATTGGCCTTGATGGGCAAGGCGCAACGCCCGCTGATCTGGGCAGGGGGCGGCATCCATACATCCGGTGCGAACGATCTGGTGACAGCGTTGGCAGAGGCATGGCAGGCTCCAGTCGTTACCAGCCGCAGCGGCAAAGGAGCCATCTCTGACCGTCACCCCCTCTCACTGGGTTCGGCAGAACTACGCTATGTCCCTTTACGTCGTTGGATCGAGGAGCGAGATGTCATCCTGGCGCTAGGCACGAGCTATGATTTTAGTAAATTCAAGAGCACGGTGATTCATGTCGACATTGATCCGGCACAGGTGCGCCAGGGCGAACGGCGGCTTGCCCTTGTGGGCGAACTAGGGACGGTGCTGGCCGAATTGTTAGCGGATATCGGGGCCTTTCGCGGCCAACGTCAAACGCCTTACTCAGACGTTGCAGCAGAGGTTGCTGCGCTCAATCAAGCGCGCTTTGCGCCAGAGCAACAGTTGCAGCCGCAGGCAGCGTATATGAGCGCCATTCGCAGCGCGCTCCCTGATGATGCCATCCTCACAACCGATATGACGCAGCTAGGCTACTACAGCCGCAGCTATTACCCTGTTTATGCGCCACGCTCCTATTTCATTTGCTCCCGCCTCTGGACGCTGGGCGCGGCTTTCCCAATGGCCTTGGGAGCCAAGATCGCCCAGCCGCAGCGCACGGTGGCAACCGTGATTGGGGATGGCGGCTTTCTCTACAACTCGCAAGAGTTGGCAACTGCCATGAAGTACAAGATCCCCGTTACGATCGTGCTCTTTAACGACAATGCCTATGGCAATGTCTTGCGTGCCCAGCAAGAGGAATATGATGGACATGTGATCGGCACTGAATTGTACAACCCCGATTTCCTCCAACTCGCGCAAAGCTATGGGGTGCAAGCGTGGCGGGCGTATGACGCTGCGGAACTGGAAGAGGCGCTGCGCCAAGCAACAGCGAGTGATGCCCCCACGCTGATTGAAGTGCCAGTCGGCCCGATGCAGCGCGTCTATTAAGAGGAACGAACGCCCCCCGCTTACCGTCTATGACACGGAAGTGATGGTGTCTATCCATTAAAACCGGTAACAGGTGAATATCATTCGATCGTGACCGAACTTACTTGTTACTGCATAACTTCCGCATGGACGATGTAGAAAGCTGAGGGATTATTCAAGCGAATGTTTTCGATGAAAAATAGACGGTGGGCGTCGTGGTGGTGGGTACTCCTGCTATTGCCGGTGGCGTACCTTCTGATTACACGCTGGACAGCAGCGCCCGACGCAATGCCGGAACCCGCACCTGCGGTCTCTCCTACTTCGGGGGTCGCCCTGGATGTTACTGCCGATGCCGCCTCAGTCCCTACGGAGCCTTTGCACGTAGAGACGCCCACGCTTGAAGCCGCAGCACCAACCCCTGTGCTTGCTCTCTCACCCACACCCGCCCAATTCTTGAATGCCGAACCATCCAATAACGATGCCGCTATTGATGCCATGCTTGCCGAAATGAGCGTGGAGGAGAAGCTTGGGCAACTGTTTATGGTCTTTTTTGAAGGCACAACCTATTCCCCTGCGCTGGCGCAAACGATTGAAGATCTGCATGTTGGCGGTATCCTGATCTTTCAACCGAATATCAATGGCCCGCTGGAAGAGCTAGCCTCTGTCATCAGTGCCGCGCAGGAGACCGCAGCCACCACAGGTGCTGAGATTCCTCTTTTTGTTGGCATTGACCATGAAGGGGGGCTGATTGACCGCACGGATGGACGGCTGACTGCTTTTCCTGGCCCAATGGCGGTTGCGGCGACTGGCTCGGTAGAGAATGCGCGCGCAGTTGCCCAGGTGATGAGCGATGAGTTGCGCGCGCTTGGCATCAATATGAACCTGGCTCCCGTGATGGATGTCAACAGCAACCCTGCCAATCCTGTGATTGGTTCGCGTGCCTTTGGCTCAACGCCCGAAGTTGTCACTAGTTTTGGGCTGGCGATGGTAGACGAGTTTCAGCGCACCAACTTGCTCGCAACTGTCAAGCACTTCCCTGGTCACGGCGACACCCATCTGGATTCGCATATTGCCCTGCCTGTTATTTCAAAGGAGCTTGACGAGCTTCAAGCGGTTGAGTTGGCCCCCTTTGCCGCTGCCATTGCCGCGGGCACAGATGTGATCATGACCGCGCATGTGGCTGTTCCGGCACTTACGGGCGACCCGGAGCTACCCGCCACGCTTTCACCAGCCGTGCTCACGGGACTGCTGCGCGACACAATGGGCTATGAGGGGCTGATCGCCACGGATTCGCTGGGCATGGGCGCGCTCGATTTGCGCTATGGCATCACGCAGACCTCTGCGCTGGCGCTGCAAGCCGGGGTTGACCTGTTGATGTATGGCGCGGATCTCAATCACACGCCTGTTGAACAATACTGGGTCTTTGAATATTTACTGGAGCGCATAGACGCCGGGGATATTTCAGTGGCTCGGCTGGACGAATCGGTGCGGCGCATCTTACAGGCGAAGGCTCGCCGCGGCTTGCTCACCCCTGATCCTGCGCTCGCAAGCGTACCATCAGCCGCCGAGCTAGCTAGCACGATCCGCACACCCGAACATCTAGCCCTGGCGCAGCGCGTTGGTGAGCAAGCGGTAACGCTGGTGAAGAATGACGCAGATCTCTTGCCGTTAAACCCTGAACAGCGCGTGGCGCTGATCTATCCTGACTTTGAACGTGATCTCCCTGCGCTGCTCAACCAATACACGGCACAATTGACACCGCTCCCCATCTCGATTGACCCCACCGCTGAGGAGCGCAGCCAGGTTGCGGCAATGGCAGCCGCGGCGGATGTCGTCATTGTTGCAACGGTTGATGCCAATTTCTACCCTGGGCAGGTTGCCTTAATCCAAGAGTTACAGGGGCAACCGGTGGTTGTTGTGGCACTCACCAGCCCCTATGATCTGCTGGCCTTTCCCACTGTGCCAGCCTATCTCACGACCTACAATGACAACCAGCCCATGCTTGCCGCGGCTGCCAAAGTGCTCTATGGGCAAATCCAGCCAACGGGGACGCTGCCCGTGGCGCTGCCTTCGCTCTATCCGGTGGGTTTTGGTTTGGCAGAGTATTAGAGTGAACTTGATTGACCATCCCAACAACTACAAAACGGCTATGCGTGAGCGCCCGTTGGCTCATACCGTTCTAGCTTAATCGTATCTGCCTTGGCTGCTTGGGACCTTTCCAGCCTGGAATGACCGTTATATGTTTACACAATTATTTTCGTTATCACTAACTTCGTAATAGTATTGGGCGTTCATACTTGGCTTTTGATCGGACGAAGCCTGGTATTTACAAGTTATCTCAACAAAGTGTTTGTCATGCCGCAGCGACAGAGAAATTGCGAGTCCTCAGGGCACGGCATGATAGGGCGAACACCCTTCTGTAAATAATCTGTAAACAAAAGGCTAAGATAGGTTCTATATAAAAAAGGAGGCAAAGCCAGTGGCTGGATTAAGACAAGTAGCTGGCATCGTGGCAGAGGTAGCCAAGAGTGAGGAATTTGAGCAGTTTCGGGTGAATGCCCGCGACTTTCTCTCGGCGCGCGAAGGGGGAACGTCTACTAGTACCCAGATCGAACAGTTGGTCACGTCAATAGGCGATGTGGCAGAGGTGCTCAACAGTAGCCATCCCAAGGAGGAGGCGGACCCCGCTGGGCCTACCATCAACGTCATCTCGCCGGTGGTGATTCCACAGCGAGGGCGTTCTGTGATCACGCACCTGTTTCTGGCTGCCATGTGGATCGTGATTGGCGTAGTCGGTTGGTTTGCGACCAGGGCTTTAGGTGGAATTCCCGGTCTTGGTAACCTGAGCAATATCCTTTTTGGTCCCCACTACTGGGTGTTGATAGCGCTCTATGTCGTCTTCATCATCTGGCGAAACAGCTTTGTGATGATACCTGATGGCAGCCAAGCGTTGATTACCCGCTTTGGCAAGTTGGAGGCTACCGTTGGGCCAGGACGTACCTGGCTCTTGAATCCTTGGAAACGGGTGAGCTACATTGTCAACACGACCAAGGAATATCCCTATAATGCGCCCATCCGGCAAGCTCCAACGGCAAGTCGGGTCAATGCGTCGGTTGACCTCTTTCTGCAATTTCGCATCGAAAATCCGGCGGAGTTTATCTTTACGCTCGGTGGAGCCAAGGGCTTTTCGGAGAAGCTGCAAAATGCGGTGAGCGAAGTCACGCGTGCCCTGATCTATGAACAGCGCGCCGAAAACATCTACGATCTTGTGGGCGAAAACACACAATCGCTGCTGGAGACAATGAACAATCAGTTTCTCCCTGCTGTGCGCTTTGTGAACGCCAATATCACGCACGCCGAACCATCCGACCAGGAATACCGGATGGACCTTGCCGCACCTGAGATTGTGCGTGTGGCAAAAGAGGCGTACACCTACCAATATGAACTGGACTTACGCAAAGAGCAGGATGAAGGCGAGCTTAATAAAGAGCTGGCCTCTCTGCGCGAAACACTCTCCGAGATTCGGGCCGAGATTGCAAAATACCAGGCGCAGATCGACACCGCGCGCGAGAAAGAAGTCAACCGGGCCAATGCCTATGCCCATCGCCTGCTGATCGAAGCAGAGAGTGAGGCCAACGCCAATGCTGCCCTTCTGGAAGCCCAGGCCCTTGATGTGCGCGCAGTCAGCAGTGCCTTCTTCCCTGAAATCCTCGAATTCCGCTTTCAGGAGGATATTCTCGACAAGTTGGAAGCGATTGCCGACAGATTGCCCCAAATTGTCAACGTGGGGCCGATGGACAGCAGCGTCATCGACTTTATGACCATTGCCCGCCAGATGTTGGGCGTACCCGATGGAACGCTTTACACCGAAGTGGATATGCAGGCAATCCGCGAACGGGTGGACTCTATCGTTGCCCGCATCGAGGAGCGAAGGCTGGAGATCCGCGGTATGCCCGAAGAAGAAAAA
>CAMPHP010000161.1 GCA_946885925.1 uncultured Litorilinea sp. | reverse complement strand
GTCTGTTCATCTTTGAGCAGCGGCAAACGGAGAAAGAGCAGAATGAGAAAGCCAAAGAGAACGATAATCAGGAACCCCAGGAAGAAGGGGCCAACTTCACTCCGGGCAAAGCTATGGACACTTTCGATAATCCCGCTGCGCGTGGTAAAGGTGCCCAGGATGACCAGGAAATAGGTGAGCCAGATCAGGATCATGTTCCAGATCTTGAGAATCCCGCGCTGCTCCTGAATGATGACACTGTGCAGAAAGGCTGTGCCTGTTAGCCAGGGCAAAAATGAAGCATTTTCTACAGGGTCCCACGCCCAATAGCCACCCCAACCCAGTTCCATATAGGCCCACTGGCTGCCCATGATAATCCCCACAGAGAGAAACATCCACGGAATCAGCGTCCAGCGGCGCACCGAGCGCACCCACTCGTTATCCAATTTCTTGCTCAACAACGCGGCCACGGCAAAAGCAAACGGAACTGCCATCCCCACATAGCCCAGATAGAGCATCACAGGGTGGATGACCTTCCAGTAATTCTTCAACAGCGGGTTCAAGCCACGACCATCGGGGGGCAAAAAGCCCACTTGCTCGAAGGGATTTTCGGCAAAGACCAACAGGGTCAGGAAAAAGCAAGAAGTGCCGAGCAGCACGGCATTGACATAGGGCATCAGCCGTTGGTGCTGCTCGCGATGACTCGCCGCCACAATCACGCTGTAGATCGAGAGGATCAGCGTCCAAAAGAGCAAACTCCCCGCTTGCCCGCCCCAAAGTGCGGAAAACTTGTAAAAAGCTGGCAGCGCCCGTTCCGAATGGTTCCAGACATAGGTCAACTGGAACTGATCCGTCAATAAGGCGTACCACAGGATAATGGCGGCAAGCCCTACCAGCACAGCCGTCGCATACACAACATTGAAACTGCTCGCAGCCAACTTGGCGTTGCGTGTCTGTCCACCCCAAAGACCTACCCCCACACCAAATACTGTGAGCAGCATGGCAGTAATCAGGATTAGATAGCCGACGTTGTAGAGCATAACGCCTCATTTTCTTGGAAAAGCATAGGTATTCTCGGGAAAGCACCCGTGGAACAAAAGACAAAACTAAACGAATGGGTCAGAACTAAACTCTAAACTATGGGCGAATCATAGCGAGGAAAGTATCCAACTGTCCGGCGTCGGTGATGGGGCCAATGACTGTTTGCACAATCCGCCCGTCAGGCGTAATAAAGTAGGTCTCCGGCACTCCTTTGATGCCATAACGACGGGCAGCGCGGCTTTGCAGATCTGGTCCGTTGGGATAGCTAATGCCATATTCCGCTAAATAGGCTTTGGCGGATGGCTCTTGGTCAAGATAGTCAAGACCAATAAAGACAATCCCGTTCTCCTTTTCTCGCCGCCATGCCTCTTCGAGCAGCGCAGCTTCGTCGCGACAAGGGTCACACCAACTGGCCCAAAAGTTGACCACCACCCCCTTGCCCTGTAGATCACTCAGGCGAATGGTCTCGCCATCAAAGGTGGTAAAGGTAAAGTCCGGTGCAAGGCCATCTGCACGCTGTTCGCTGGTGTTGGTATCCCACAAGCGGAAGGTCAATATGCCGACGAAGAGTACCAACACGATCACAATGGCCGCTTGCCAAAGACGCACAGCGCGCGTGGGCGGTGGCATCGGCGCAGCGGTTGCATCTGCATTTACTACATTCTCTGCGGAATTCTCTGCGGACGATTCTTGCAACGCGTTCTCTTGCAACCCATTTTCTTGAGGAGCGCGTGCATCACGAAGAGAAGTAAGTTCAGCCATGCTTTGCTAATTCCTCTTCCAATTTTTGTGCATACTCATCATCACTTGGGCTTAACTTGATAATCGTTGGGGCCGGAGTGACCGGCTCCGGAGGCTGTACCATGCGTCGCGCCGTACGCCAGAAAACGAGGCCACCCACCACGACCATCACCGCAGGCAGAATCCATGCCAGCCAGTTAAAGCCCTGGCGCGGGGGTTCTCCCAAGACTTGGGGACCATATTGCTCGACAAAATAGGCTTTAATGCTATCAGTATCTTCGCCTTCCGCCAACTTGAGGGCGATAACTTCCTTCATCTGTTCGCATGCCTTGAGTTCGCACGCATCAAGCCGGACACCACTACACAGCGGGCACCAGATCTCGCGTGCCACCGTATTGACTTGGTCGGCTGTCACACCTTCGGGCATTGTGGCCGACGGTGCGTCAGCCTGCGCCCATGCCTGCTCTACCATCATGCCGCTGGCGATGATCACCAGCGCTGCCAGAATCACTGTGCCGAGCCACCAACGCCACCCTTCTATTCGTTTGATTTGAATCATTTTGCTTAACCTCCGGCTCGCTTTCCGACCCTATCATCCATATCGCAACATCCATGTGGGCAGAAGCCAACACTTGGGGAGAAAAGCTCTTCGCCAATCCTCTGGCATTCGGCACTATTGTTTGTTCAGTATATCACATACATACCGAGATTAACCTTAGGATCGGCTTAAGCTTTGTATGGAGGACCCCATAAAAAAGACTTCACCCAACCACGATACGAGATTGGGTGAAGTTAAGATGCGGTGAAGATTCCCAACTAAGAGCTCTCACGCGAGACACAGAGGGAGAACATAACTCCTTTCTCCTCTGCGCGCCCACTAGGCTCTCGGCGGCTCTGCGTGAGTTATTTAATCTGCGTACTCTCCTCCAGCCGTCGGGCAACCTCCAGCATGCGTGCTTTGAGTTGGCCGCGCTGGCGCTGCCAAGTGGGAAGGTCGAGTTTACCGGCGCTATAGCGATCATCCAACTGGGCAATTTGGCGCGCTAGCGTGTCAATTTCCTTTCGCAGATCAGGAGCCTGCTCTGCGACTTGTACACGACCGCTGCGCCAGGACCACATGAGCACACCCGCTAACATCAATAGGCTTAACCCGCCAATACTCCACGCCATCCATGGCGCAAAGGTTGCCGTTGGCACGGCGGCCCCAGCCGCAGCATTACGCGGGTCGGTTGCGCCCGCAGCCAACAAACCGTTGAAAGCGACCTGAATCTCTGTCGCGGGTAGTTCGCCCGCCTGGTAGACGCGGTAGGTACGCTCCTGGAATTCCTGCGAGCTAGCTGACTGTAGAGGAGCACCATCCAACGGGGCAATGGTTGCCTCGAGTTGAGGCAGTTCTGCCACCAGCAGATTAACCTGTTCCGTCGGGTAGAGAAGCCGCTGCGAATACTCCATGCTGGTGTCATCATAGGGCAGCAGGTAACGCACAATAATCTGCTTGGTGCCTTCTCCTGGTATCAGCGGCGTGGTATCGTAATAGAGATCCCCTACCTGTTGAAAACGCCCACCCACGATACCATCCTCAAAGGTAACTTGCTCCGCACCTGGCGGGACGTGAACCGCCACGGTTGCTGGAAATTCCACACCATCGACTACAGAGCCAAGATAGGTGCGGTCGTTCCTGCTTCCAAAAAAGTAGAGCTGCACCACCAAGAGCGCCCCTGGCTGGTCATCAATAATCCAATCTGCCCGGTTGACGGTGATTTCGCCCGGATCGTCCGTCGTTTCATAGACAGCAAGGCTTATCTCGACTGTGCTGGCTTCGCTGGTCAGAGTAACAATAGGCCCAGAGTAGCGCACACCACCGACGACGGTTGAGGCCAGATAGACAAGGTTCGGATCAACGGCTAGGTCTGTAAAGACAAAGCGCCCCTCAGTATCCGCCATGGTGGTAAAGGTTGCTACCTCTGTAAATTGGGCATAGGCTGCTAGCGTCACAGAAATATCCTCCGGCATCTCCATTCCTGGTGTGCCGAGGACAATTGTGCCTGTAATCACGCCCGACCCGGGGCGATAGCCCGACTCCCAGGCAGGCACATAGCTAAAGGTACGCATGTATTCCAGCACTTGACGCTGCTCGTCCAACGACCACTCGCTGCCAATTTCCCCATGCGCCTCTTGCCAACCTGCCAGCCAATCTTCCTGGCTCTGTGCCATCGCATAGGTGAGATCGCCAAAGTTGGGCAGGTTGCCCGTAGCATCGGGACCATCTCCCGCACCACTCTCCCCGTGACAACCCGCACAGCTTTCTGCATAGCGCGCTTGTCCAGCCGCCACCTCATCAGCGTTCGTGTGCAAGCTCCACGCATAGGCTACCGTCTGCCATATCTCCTCATCGCTGAGTTGATTGCGCCACGGCGGCATCAAGCGTTCGATACGCCCAAACTTGGTGGTGTGAAACAACTCGGCAGGGCTGCTTCCCCAAACGGCCTCTGGATCGGCAAAGACCGTTGGTGAAAAGGGCAAGCTAGCCGAGGTAGGGCCATCGCGCAAACCATTCACGCCGTGACAAGGCGCGCTATTCTGTTCATAGCTGCTCTGCCCCCGTGACTCTGCCGGAGGCGCAGTGGGTGGCGTCACTTGGTTGATGTCAAAGGGGGGTGAAGGTTCTTGCGCCTGTGCTGGCATGCTGACCAAGGCCAGCAAGAGCAATCCCAGCAGGATAGGCAGTAAGGCAAAAAGAAGGGCAGGACGCCAACGCCCTACCCCTCGCTCGATTCTCTGATTATGAGATGGGGTCACCATGCAAACATCCGTCAACGGTCAAACTATACACCATTTGGAACAACAAACGCATTCAACCCAAGCTGCTACCTTTAGAGAACGCTCTGCTCTGTCACCCTGGAAGGGTTTCTCTGCCGTTATCCTCTCGGTCAAAGTGGCAATTCCAGAGAAATCCCGAGCGCAGCGAGGCATGACAGGCGCGGGTAACAACTTGGTAGAGTTAAAAGAACGAGCAACTAACGGACAGCCTCGACAAAGATCTCTTCAGGCTCTTCTTCATAGCGGCTGGGGCACTTTAAGAGCAAGGTGTTGGCCTTGAAAGAGCCATCCGCCAGCAATTCGCCCTCGACAATCGCTTCGGCAGCACGCTGGAAGTTGTCCGGGCGCGGGCCATAGAAGACAATCGGCAATTGTTTGCCATTCTCATCGGTAATAGAAAAGCGCAACGTCATATCCCTGGGCTGCCAATCTTCGCTGCCCTCAACCACGGCCCCACTGACGCGCACACGTTCGCCCACCATCGCCACACCTTTGGTGTCTAACTCGCTCACCGTGAGATAATAGGCCCCCGTGCTCATAGTCGCCTGGACAATCAGGATAACAACCAAACCGATGACCAGGAAACCGCCGATCATGAACTTGAGGTTCTTATTGGCGGCCTTCCGCTGTGCCAGGTCGGCAGGGATTACCTGAGCCTGGTTAACCATTTGTGTCATGTTGCAGTTAGCTCTCTTCGACTAATTTCTTCACGAACAACGTTACTGGTGATACTTTACTGGTGACACTTTACTGGTGACACTTTACTGTTAATACGTCACTATCAATATGCTGCCTAATGTTGCCATCAGGTACGTACAAATTCCGTTACGGGGAACACAAACCCAGTGATGATAGTCTACCGCACCCTGGGAGCGGCGTCAATGGGATACCCATCCAATTAGCGCCGCCCGCGCAGCGGGAGCAGCAAGGATGCTCCGTGTTCAAGAATATGTGTTCAAGAAATAGACAAGATCCCGGCACTCATCGGCATAGACCGAAGCGAGAAGCGGATCGTTCAAAAGCATTTCTTGAAAAGTTTCAAAGGGAACAAATTTGACTTCAGAGACTTCAGAACGATCAAAGTGGATCAGCGCGGGGTTAATATCTGCACGCATAACATAGATATCGTTAAACTGGCGGTCAATGTACGTCTCATGCAAGACCGCCTCTTGGTAAAACGAAAACAGGAAGTCGATCTTCGACTGCGAAGCATCAAGGCCCAACTCCTCCTCGACCTCCCGCCTAACTGTCTCAGAACTGAACTCACCCGCATGAACATGCCCCGTGACGGAGATGCTGAAGATGCCAGGAGCATGGTCAACTGTAAGAGAACGGCGCTGAAGGAGAAGTTCGTTTTGCGAATTGAACAAATAGAGACGTATGGCTCGATGGCACTTACCAAGGCGATGGATCTCTGCTCGTGAAAGAATCTCCCCGGTTCGCAGACCGGAGTCAGAAAGAACATCAATAAGATCGCTCATCTATTAGCTACCTGTAAATCCACCTGGTGCCTCTACGAGGCGCATATCAAGACCAAAACATTTGACAGGGTCTAGCGTGATCTCGTCGGGCATGACGAGGCCCAGCAGTTCCAGTTCAGCCAAAGCCCTCTCGGCTTCCTCCAACGAGGCCACTTCCCAGACGATGTGGTGAATACCATCTTGCTCGGCAGTAATCACGCGCAAGGCAGGCCCATCACCCGCTTGCCAACAAAGCCCTGTCTCTTCAATAGCCGGTCGCAGCAAATTGCGCCACTGTGCGCTGCTATGGATTAACTGCGTGGTTCCAACCACCACCTCTTTCACGCGTAGTAGCCCCACGGCCCCGCCCGCGCGTGCTTCGAGTTGTGCTGTGCTAATGCGGCGCTCCGCCTCAATATCGCGCCAGTGGCGGTTATATTTCACCAAGAAAACAATACCAGGGCGATAGAGATGATTGAAAATCCACTGAACCGCCTTGCCACTGCCACCGGATTGGGCAGAACTCCATAACCAGAAGGAATCGGGAAACAACTTTTTCAGCCCAAAGATGACCTTCTGCCAACCAGTGCGCTGCCAAAACGATTCTAGGAAGTAATTCACCCAAAGCAGCGCTGGTGGCTTGCCTCGTTCATGTTGAACATAGGAGGAAGGGAAATAGGCCAGCCCGCGCTCTTCAAGCTCTGTCACACTCTCCTCGCCCGCTTCAAAAACAATGCCATAAAATTGAGCTTGATCTGTAATATGG
>CAMPHP010000160.1 GCA_946885925.1 uncultured Litorilinea sp. | reverse complement strand
GACGAGACTTGAGCCAAAGAACGCGATCTTCATGCTGAATCTCCCAAAGTCTGTGCTGATGTCTGCGATGATGTCCGGGGTGGCAGGGCAATCGAGTTGGTCAACACTGTTTGGCTTTTCGGAACACTTTCCGGTGCTGTGTCTACGCCAAGTTCCTCGCAGATAGCAAGCAGTTCATCCACACGGTGGGCGCAGGTATGGCGTGCCAGCACGGTTTGCAATCCATGCTCGGCCAATTTGCGCGCTGCTTCTGGCTCATGCAGCAGGTGGCGCATATGCTGCTTCATCTGTTCACCATTGGACGCAATCAGATAATCTTTGCCGGGGGTAAAAAGCCCTTCCACATCATGCCAGGGGGAACAGATCAGTGGAATGCCACAAGCCAGGGCTTCAAAGATGCGGATGGTCGGGATTCCAGGCAATGCCTGAACATAGGGCTGGCGCGGGATATGGACGGTGAGACGATAGCGCGCAAAGACCTGAGGCACTTGGTAGTTTGGCAGCCACCCCTGATAGTCGATACCAGCATCGGTTAGCGCGTCCAAGGCATAGCCAGGATACCGGACACCATAAATACGCGCGCGCAGGCTCAACGCCTTGACAGGTTCAAAGAGAAATTCGCGCAATTGTTCCGTTCGCTCGTCATCACCCCAGTTGCCTACCCAGACCAGATCTCCGTCACATTCTGCTCCAGCATGGGGACGAAAGATCGTGGTATCCGCGGCCTCATGCCAGATCCAAGCGCGTGCTGTCCATTTCTGGCGCAGATAGCGATCGCGCACCACCCGGCCAAAGGCCAAGACGCCATCATAATCTGCCAGATGATAGGCGGCGATGCTTTGGCTGTCGGAGAGTGAGCGGTGGTGCGTGTCGTGAAAGAGCAGGCGATATGTGCCAGATTGCTGCCGGTGCTCGCCAATGCGCCGGATCAACTGGTGATCGTTCCACTCATGCACAATCACCAGATCAGCGCCATCCAGCACACGATCAAGCTTCAAGGAATCCAGGTCATAGAAAGTGCTGTGCAGGTGGGGAAAGGACGCCTGAAAATCATGCTGAGGTTGGATGCCATGCACTGCAATCAAGTTATTCCGGCTCCACCCATCGCGCGGCTCGTAGAGGTCAACTCGATGCCCGCGTGCCAACAACTCAGTCGCGATCCCACGCAAAAAGTGGGCATTGCCATGATTCCAATCAGAGATCAACGAGTGGTAGAACAACACAATATGCATAACCAATTCACCCTTACAAGTGCGTGTTGGCACTTCCGGCAAGTTGCCTACCAGAAACAACCTACCAGAGGCAACCTACCGGAAGCAACGAGAAGAATTACTGAGTTCTGGCGGGGAATGTCTCCAACAATCTGGTACAGGCTCGGACGCAATCACGGCAAACATCTGCACAGATCCGGCAATGCTCGTGCATGTCGGCATGTGACTCACAGACGGGACCACATACATTGCAAGCTAGCTGGCAAGTCTCAACTTGGCGGAATAATAGATGCCAGACTGGCTCAGTCTGGCGCACCAGCATATTGCCTGTAGCCTGGCAGATCTCAGCACAATCAAGGTTAGTGCGGATACAATCCAGCAGATGCGTGACCTCCTTCTCGGCCAGGCAAGCATCAGCACAGGCGGTACAGGTTGTCGCACAAATCACACAGGCTTCTACACATTCGGTCAACAGTTGGCGCGGGAGTTCACTTGGCCGCGGGTGGGTTGCCAGCATCTGTTCAATGGCTCCGCCGATCATACGGTTGCTGTTCATCTCTTGGCTCCTTCCTTAAAAATCCAAGACCAGACGTGGAAATCGGCTTCTGCTCCTCGCGGCGCGCCGCTATGGATGGCAACACGGGCAGCGCTACTGGCTTTGTATGAAGCTCAGATTTCGCATCTGCCAGTTCCAGTAATTTGGTATAAGCCTGCCAGTAGGCTTCGCCCATCGTTGCAGGCGCATAACGCACAGCCCGCGCACGGGCTGCCAGCCCCAATGCTTCACGTTGGCGCGGTTGATCAATAAGGTCAGAAAGCACATTGGCAAGCGCATCCACATCATTCGGGGGAACATAGAGGCTTGTCGCCCCCCAAACCTCCCGCAGACTTGCAATATCCCCCAGCACCAGCGCACAGCCAGAGAGCGCAGCCTCTAAAACCGCAAGCCCAAACGGTTCATAGCGCGCCGGAAATGCATAAATGCTGGCACGCGCGAGCCAATCGCGAATTGAGGTCTGATTCAGGTGACCCAGGGCATGTAGATGTGCCACGTCAAGTTGCCCGCCGTTGGGATGGCGCTGTTCACCTGCAATGTAAATAGGCCACGGGAGTTTGGGTGCAACTTGCTCCAAGATGCTTATATTCTTCGCTTCATCCCAGAGCCGCCCCATTGCAAAAATGAACGGTTCCTTGTTCCCCTGCGTGAAACTAGCAGACCGCCGCGCATTGTAAATCACCTGAGTTGCACGTAAAGGGCCATAATGTGCTTCCAGCGCGCCTAACATGGCATATGTAGGCGCGACAACCAAATCCGCACTTTGTAAACCTACCTGCACCCGCTGCTTGTACGTTGTCCAGTATGGGGACGCGCTTTCCCCCTTCACAGCCTGCCACCAGGAAAGCACACAAGAATGACCCACCATAAGCACGGGTACGTTCCAGGGTAAAGCACCGTGGGCAAAGGTGTTCAAATGGACAAGGTGGGGCCGGAAGGCCGCAGCAAGTTCCATTAGCCATGCGCCAGAGGCATCAACATCGGCCCACGGTTCCTCCATCCATTCCAGCTTATAGTTACTTTCACAGACGGTGAGGCGAGGGATGCGGGCGACAGCGCGGCTTTGGCTAGGCGAGAGCGCACCTCCTAGCGTTGCGAGAAGTACTTCGCACCCCCAAGGAGCCAATGCTTCTATCAGTTCGACGGCATAAGTCCACACACCGCCAATCGTATCGGCTGTCAACAGAAGTCTAAGAGGTCGCATTGCCATCTCTACTCTAGCTAAACCCCAACTCTAGCTAAACCTCAATGAGTGCCTTGAGAAAACCATCAGGCCGCTGCTGCATGGTGGTAAGTGCTTGCGCTACCTCTTCAAGTGGGTAGCGATGCGTGTAAAGAGGGGACGGATCAAGCCGCCTACCGGCAACAGCTTCAACCGCAGCACGTATGCCATTCACATAAATCTGCGGCTCACGTTCATGGGCGTTGATCACATCCAGCCCGCGCCAATTCCAAAGCTGCATATTGACTTGGCGTGCGCCATCCTGGTGATAGCCAGCCACCACCAATCGTCCGCGGATACGGGTGAGTTCGGCAGCCAAGTCGAGCGGCCATTGCGCCCCAACGGCTTCGATCACGCAGTCACACCCCTCGTCGTGGGTGAGTTGCTTGACCTGCTCAATAATGCGCCAATGGTCGTCCATGATGATCATATGGGCTGCGCCAAAGTGGCGTGCCATTTCCAAGGCAAAAGGTCGCCGTGTAATGGCGATTACGTTAGCACCCGCATCGGCAGCGAGTGCCGTCAGAATGGCCCCCAAGAAGCCAATGCCAACAATCGCGACTGTCTGACCAGAGACAATGTTGCTGCGCGCAAAAACATTGAGGGCACAGGCCAATGGCTCACCAGGGAATGGCTGTCCACTGAGCGCATCTGGCAACTTCACCACGGCCTCAGCTTGCGCCACATCATACTCGGCATACGCGTTGTACGAGAGCATTGTTACCCTGTCGCCGATTTGAAGATCGCCAGCGTTGCTCCCCAAGGCTGCTACACGTCCCCAAGCTTCATGACCGGGGTTGCCCGGTGGCAGAGGATAGGTAAACCATTCACGTCCTTCCCAAACAGGCAGATTCGAGCCACAGACGCCACAGCCTTCAACCTGAATCAGCACCTGGTCGTCCGCAGGCACAGGCACTTCGGTCTCAATGACTTTGGCCTGTTGCGGTTGCACAAGCTGGGCAGCACGCATCATGGCTGGCACGGCATCCCGTGCCTCACGCGGCGCGACTCCTTCATATTTAGTTGTGGCAAGTTTAGTTGCCATAGGGATGATCCTCTCCTATGGACACCTCTCCCAATCTCATCTCTTCACTGATCCTTTCCGGGCGCGGCACCAACGCGGGCTGTAATGGCGCTGTCACCGTACCAGAGCCAGCCTTGGCTCTGACTTGGGAATGGACTGGCGAGTGTATGGTCAGCAGCCAGTTATACAAACGTGCCAATCCCTCTTGTACCGAGACTTGGGGACGCCAGCCAACAGCCTGCTCAAGCTTGCGCGTATTCGAGACATAGTAGCGTTGATCGCCTCGCCGCCATTCGTCAAAGCTGTGCACTACGGGTGCGCCTTGAAGCTGCTCAATCAAACGCAACAGTTCCAACAGACTAATCGCATTGTTTGGACCACCACCCACGTTAAAGGCTTGCCCTGTCATGCGGTCAATGTGGCTATGAGCCAGTTGCAGTGCATTCACTAGGTCATCCACAAACAGAATGTCGCGCACCTGTTTGCCATCACCATAGATCGTGATGGATTGCCCTTGAAGTGCGCGAATGAGGAAGTGGGCCACCCACCCCTGATCCTCAGTTCCAAACTGGCGAGGGCCATAGATACAACTCATGCGAAAAACCGTCGAGGGCATGCCATAGGTATGTGCATAATCAAGCACATATTGGTCAGCCGCCCCCTTTGAACATCCATATGGGCTGTGAAAGGCGAGCGGGCGCGCTTCGCTAATTCCCTGTTTGCGAATGGACGGCTCATCGGGATAGTAGCAGGCTGCATCTTGGCTGAGTCCGACATCCAACAAATCACCGTAGACCTTGTTGGTCGAGGTAAAGAGCAGTGGAATCTGCTTTCGCTGGGCGCGCAAAGCTTCTAGCAAATAGAGCGTCCCCTGGGCATTCACCTCAAAATCATGGATGGGATTCACAATACTGGTTGTCACGGCAACCTGTGCGCCAAGGTGATAGACAGAATTCGCATGGCGCACTGCTTGCTCGAGTTCACGACGGTTGCGAACATCGGCAATCTGGATCGATAAACGGTTGCCATGTTGTTCATGGAGCCAACGCAGATTCTTCTCGACCCCTGGTCGTGCGAGAGAGTCAAAGATCAAGATACGCTTGCCTTGCTCCATCAGCCGGTGCGCTAAATTAGAGCCAATAAAGCCAGCACCACCTACGATCAACACATACTCCTGCGCCCGGATTGTGGGTGTGGTGAGTGCTAGAGTGGCTTGCTGTGCAGAGGGTTGTTCCACTTGTGAAAGGGTGTCCGATGATAGAGTGTCCGAAGACATTGCAAATTTCTTGGGAACAGGGTGCTGATTGTGGCTAGAAGAAGCTCCATTCTGAGCGCGCTTCATACGGTCAATCCCCTCTTCTCTAATTCTGTATTTGCCTCGGCAACTTGATCCACGGCAACCTGGTCCGCAAGCCATGTCGCTAGCTCGGTCATACCCGTATGTAAAGAGACCTGCGGTTTATAGCCCAATACCTGGCAGGCTAAACTGATGTCCGCGACACAATGACGAATGTCACCAACTCGATATTTACCGACAACTTGCGGCCTAATGTGTGACTTACCCAGTACAGCAGCCATACGCTCGGCAATCTCCAAGACTGTATGAGGCTCTCCGCTGCCAATATTAAAGACTTGATCAGCCGCGCCTGGCACTTCCATTGCCAAGCGGCAGCCTCGCACGAGATCACGCACGTTGACAAAGTCGCGCTGCTGACAGCCATCCTCGTAGATCATCGGAGGATTATTATTGAGTAGCCGAGAGGCAAAGATAGCCAAGACCCCTGTATAGGGATTGGAAAGTGCCTGCCGCGTCCCATATACATTGAAAAAGCGTAAAGCCACTGTCGGAATGTGATAGGCGCGCCCCACAACCAAGCAAAGTCGCTCTTGGTCATACTTAGAAAGGGCGTAGACCGAGGCCAAAGCAGGCGTTTTACTCTCTGGAGTGGGCACAGGCGTCAACACTTGGCCGTCAAAATCACGAACTTCCCAGTCGCCGCGTTTGAGTTGTTCCAACGAACGCTCGCGCCCAGCGGTCAGCGTACCATCCGGGCGGCGATACAAGCCTTCGCCATAGATACTCATACTGGAAGCAACCACAAGCCGGCCCACCGGACGCTGCATGAGTTCTTCTAGCAAGACCGCCGTACCCAGATTGTTGGTTTGGGTATACTTCACAATGTCATACATGCTCTGACCGACGCCGACGCGAGCCGCCAGATGATAGACGGCATCGACCCCAGCACAGGCATAACGCACAGCTTGGGGGTCACAAATATCACCGCGGATTAATTCCACATTGGGATGTAAATAGTCGGGCCGTTTTTCTGCACCGTGGACTTGGTCCAACAAATTGTCCAGTATGCGAACACGGTAGCCGTGGGCTAGTAACTCGTCTGCCAAGTGGGATCCAATAAAACCTGCGCCACCTGTGAGGAGAATAACCTGGCTCAATGTCGCCTCCTATTGCGGTAAGATTAGGACTAATCAGAGACTCGAACCTTAGTAAGATGAGGGAAGGATGTAGATCTGTAGATCAATCAATGACACTCGGCCCAGTGTACGCCTAAGTTGCAGTAGAAGGCATAGTGCTAGATACAGAGAGGAGATAGGAATGAAGATGCATTATGCATTCCAACACTGTAAAGATATGACACACAATTTGGCACAATATTCTGCAAAAAACGGGCCGTTTACTGAATCGTGGAACGGCTTTATAGCTTGGTAACCATGCGTGACGGAAAAGTAAAACCAAATTCTATTGAATGTGCTCTGATGCCGTGTGCTGTGTCAGATCCTCCCATGCGGATTGTGGCAGAC
>CAMPHP010000159.1 GCA_946885925.1 uncultured Litorilinea sp. | reverse complement strand
AGCAAGTTGGTCAGCAATGGGATGCCCGTGGTCGCCAGGATAGTGACCATCAAAAGCGTGCGCCCGCGGAAGCGATAACGTGAAAAGGCATAGCCCGCTAATCCAGCCAACACCACCACCAACAACGCCGATACCGTCGCATAGAGCAGCGTATTGGGCACGTAAATACGGACGAGATTGCCCGTTCGTGTAAACCCCAGGGGCCAATCGCCTCTTCGTTCGGGAGCTAACACCCGTTGGTAGCCTTCGACCGACCAGCGACACGCTGTAATATCAAAGCCATTCGGGGTATCACAGGGCAAAAATACTGGCGGCTTGCGGATTACATCTTGTTCTTGCTTGAACGAGATCACTACCGTTGTCACCACCGGCAGGAGCATCAGCGCACAGAGCACCGCGAGCACGGTATTGACTACCCACCGCTGCCAGTTGCGCCGTATATAGCGTGTTCTATCATTCATCTCAGGGCGTTCCTTCTTCTTTGCTTGCACGAAAGCGCCAGAACCATCTTACAGAAGCGCGCATAGAAGCGCGGCGACCGTGCTTACTCCTCTTGTTGGCCGCGCGTAATGCGTAATGTCCCAATAATCAAGAGCCAATTGACGACAGCAATGATCAGCGCCAGTGCCGCTGCTCGCCCAAAGTCGCGCTGGTTCCAGCCAATTGAATAGAGCAAATAGCTCAAGACCTCGGTGGACGTGCCTGGCCCACCGCCGGTCAAGCTAAAGACCATCCCCACACCATTCATGCCGCTGAGCGTCAGGCTAAAGAGTGCCACAATCAAGGTCGGCAGCATAAGCGGCAGCATGATATACCAGACTACCTGGCGCGAGCTTGCGCCATCAATACGGCTGCTTTCAATCACTTCATAGGGGATTGTCTGGATGGCGGCGAGAAGCAACAGCGTGATAAAGGGTAACGAGCGCCAAGCTGAAGCAATAATTAGATAGGTCATGGCAGGCGCAGGGGGAAATGGAAAGTCGCCAAACCAAGGACGTGGCGGAACCGCGGTGAGAATGGAAAGCCCATCGGGCGGAAAAATGGTTGGGTTCTGGGTAATCCCCGATAGCAGACCATAGTCCGGTACTACTAAAAGTCGCCAGACCAACCCCACGATAATATCGGCAATTACCCACGGAATATAAATCAAGGTGATATAGAAACCAGATAGGCGCAGCTTGCGGTTAAGCAGTAGAGCCACAGCAAAACCTGATACCAAGGTCAAGAGTGTAAAACCGACCAAAAAGACAATGGTGTGACCAACACTTTCGGCAAAGAGGCTCATACCAAACAATCGTTCAAAATTTTGCAGGCCAACATACTCCCATCCATCCGGCTGGCGCGTCTGTAAACTAAGCCAAATGGTATAAAAGCCAGGATAGACCTGTACGACGAGTAGAACGATCAGTGTTGGCGCAATCAGCCATAAAGGCAGCGAACGACGCAGCCAACGACCGGGTTTGCGCCGTACGTTGGAGGAGGCAAGTGTTGGTGAAACCGTGGACGAATTTGAAGGCAACACAGGAGGTGACATAGAAGACATCGAGATAGAAACCCTTCTCACAGGTAATAACTCTAGCTGAAAGTGAAACTAGCTAGCGATGACAGATTGGCAGCAAGAGCCAAACAAAATCAAGCGCCAATCAGTAGCCGAGCAAGCCGTATAAGAGTAGGGCAAGGTGACAAGCGAAGCTAGCTTATCACCTTGCCCTAGGGACTGCTCTACCGGCTATCTAATCGCGCTGCGTTCATCAGACAACAGCGTGCAGTGAGCAATCATGATTGGCAGGCAATCATGACTTGGCAGCACGGCACTTGTAGACAAGTTAGCTTAATTAGCGGCGTTGTACTCTTCCTCGGTTGCGGTTAGCTCCGCTGCGATATCAGCAGTGGGGTCTTCCTTGATGAGCTTATAAATTGTCGTCATGACCAACTTCTTGGCCTCATCACGCCGCTCCAGCGAACCATACCAGGGAGTACACGCACTAGCATCAACGACCTCGGCAGCTTGCTGGTAGAAGGGTGTCTGGAATATTTCATCTTCTTGGGTAGTCTTGAGCACGGGGAAACCACCACCAGGCCCGACAACCCAATCAGCATTCTGTTCGTCGCTCATGATCCAATTGAGATAATCATAGGCGGCTTCGACATTCTGTGCACTAGTGGGAATGCCAAGAGCGCTGATCCCCGTACCACAACCCGGCACTTCCCCCTCGGCAGCCAGGAAAGGAGCCAAATAGACATCCCCTGCGGCAATGGCGTCAAGCATGTCTTCCTCGTTGCGCTTCTCATACACAGTGCCATCAGGCGCAGTAAGAGGATTTACATAGCGATATCCAAAAATACCTGTCGGGAATGAACCAGCCGAGGCATCCTTGAAGGCTTCTTCTTCTTGAAACTGGCCAGCAAACGTAACCTCTGGCACATACCCTTCTGTAACCAGCGTACGCAAGAATTCAACCGCCGCCACATTCTCCGGTGTGTTCAGCGTCATCGTCCCCTGCCCATCGTCCAGACGACCACCAAACGAACTAAGCGCCGTCCAGATAAAGCGCGTCAACCCATCGCCATCAAAGTCGGTCGAACCAAAGAAGGTAATCGCATAGTATCCCTCTTCCTTCAAGGCTTCGGCCTGGGCCAGGAAATCCTCTGGCGTAGTTGGATAGCCGTCCGGGAAACGATCCTTCCAGACAAAGACGACTTGTGGTGTCTGGGCAACAGGGATACAGTAGAGCCTGCCATCTGGGCCTTGACAAACGGCGAGTGCATGCTCGTCCAAGTCACCATACCAGGGTTGTGCCTGTGCCCACTCCGTAATGTCCTGGAGCGTGCCATTTTGGTAATAGGAGAGTAAGTCGTTGCCTCCAATGTGGATCACGTCGGGAACTTCACCCGCTGCTTGTACGGCAGCGATCAGTTCGGTCGCCATTTTATCCCAGGCTTTAGGCTGGTTTATCCAATTCCACTTGCCAGCAAATTCTTCATTAAAGAGTGGAATCGTCTTGCGTAGATATTCGTTGCCGACACGTTCATCGCTAGCCGGGTCTTCATTATTCTGGTCATACTGGTACCAGGTTACAAAATCCTTTACCTCACCACTTTCGCCACTCTCACCGCTATCAGCGGCAGGCGCAGCGCCCTGTGGAGACGCGGCACAGGCAGCCAAGAACAAACTAAACAACACGATCAGCGAAGGCATAAACCACAAACGTTTCATCAGCACATTGCTCCTACGGGAATTGTCTTCTAGTTAACAGATGGATATTTCACAGATGGATAAACACAGATGGATAAACATGGACTGCTAGGTATCGGGCGAAGTGTCAATTGAAGGAAAAAGCACGGCGTTGTGCCGGAGAAGCCAAAAGGACGAGCAGTCATTACACATTGGACAGTGATATTGTCTAGAATCTTTCTCTAGTTTGTCAAAACAATTACTAGACAAATCACAGATCAGGCTATGTGACTCTTCCAGTCTATTGCAACCAGTCTATTGCAACTTTGTTATTATATACTCTCTTTCACAATTCTCTGAGTACAACACCTTGAGTACCACATATGGAGTACCACATTGGAAGTTGTATAGAGTGGTTTGGTTTGTCATCTACTGCAGCCAACGGTACAATCTCGTCATGTCGATTCAATTTGCTCAACACGCACCCCGTGGGTATGCAACCACGCTCCATCCTCATGCATTCTTGGCATTAACCATTTTAGTCGCTTGCCTGCTTGGGTGTAACTTGAGCAGCCTCCCGACCCGCACCTCGACAGGGGATGGCACGGGGGGTGATGCGGCCCGCGTCATCCGCATTGTTGATGGCGATACGATTGATGTGACATTGAATGGGCGCAGCGAAACTGTGCGCTATGTGGGGATTGATACGCCTGAACGGGGGCAGCCTGGCTATCGCGCTGCCACCAAAGCGAATAGCGATTTGGTCGAGGGGCGCACTGTCTATCTCCGCCAAGACCGCACCGATCGCGATGCCTTTGGCAGGCTCTTGCGTTATGTTTTTTTAGACGATGGAACATTGGTCAATGCCCAACTTATTGCAGATGGCTGGGCCCAACCTGTGGAGTATAAACCTGACACGGCCCGCGCCGATGAGTTTCTTCGCCTGGCGCTAGAGGCAGCCGATGCAAAGCGGGGCTTTTGGGGTGGAGATTCGCCCTACGATGGGGCAATGAGCTATGCGCTGACCATGCGCGACGCCGAAATACGCAGGGGACCAGGCTCGGATTACGAAGTCAGCAACCGCGTGGCGATCAATACTCCCCTCACCATTTTTGGCCGTAGTCCCAACAGCCGCTGGCTGCAAGTGCGTCCACCCGACCGTGAGGGTGGTTGGATATCGGCAAACGCAGTCGAAGCCAATGTTGCGATTGCAACCATTCCCCTGGGCGAAGTAGATGGTGTGCAGCTAGGCGAGGCAACTCCCCTGCCCAGCACACCCGTAGCAGGCCAAAAATGTCCAGAGGGTTGCCTCACGCCGCCTGAACCTGTCTGTAATATCAAAGGCAACGTCAATTCCGCAGGCGACAAAATTTACCATCTCCCCGGCGGCTCGCTCTATGAACGAACCAAGATCAATCCAGATGAAGGTGACCGCTGGTTTTGTACTGGTAAAGAAGCAGAGGGTGCGGGCTTCCGTGCGGCCCGGCGTTAACCTAATCATCTTCAACAAAAGGCTTGAGCGCTTGAAAATCCTCAAAAAGCGTAGCTTTGCGGGGTGTGCTATACAGCGCTACTGCGGGATGAAACAAAGGCACCACTGCCACTGGCCCATATTCTGCCTTTCCTTCAATCACCTTTCCATGCAAATTGCTGATCTTGGGTTCTTGCGGCAATGATATTCCTAGTAAGTCAAGCACAAAGTCCATCGCAAAGCGGCCCAATGTAGCAATCACACGGGGTCGGATGATCTCGATCTGTTGTGCGAGGAAAGGTGTGTAAAGCCTAATCTCTTCTGCGGAGGGATCACGGTTCTCTGGCGGGCGATCCTTGACGACATTCGTGATATAAACATCCTCTCGTTTCAGCCCAATCGACGCCAACAATTCAGCCAACATGCGACCCGACGCTCCCACAAACGGACGTCCGGTTTTAGCTTCGCGCTCGCCAGGTGCCTCACCGATGAACATGATTTTGGCGTTCAGGTTGCCCTCTCCCACTACCGGATGATAGCCATGCTCCTGGCGATAGGCATAGAGTGGAGAATCAGCTAGCTCCTCCAGCGCAGTCTGAATCGCATCCATCTGTTCCTTACGGTCATCGCTCATGGTCTTCTTCCTGTTGCGTTCACTTTCTTTTCCGTTCATTTTCTTTTCCGCTTGCTTTCTTCCCCGCTTGCTTTCCGGTTTGCTTTTCTGCTGCTTTTGCCTGCTCCCCTATCTCTCCGCATGGTTGGTCAGGATGACAAAGATAGGCTAAGATGGGCCGCATAAACTAACCATTCGTGTGTAGGTGAATTAGAGTTTGAGGAGCCGGTCATGTCTTCGCTTTCAAGACTCTTAGCCCGCGGCGGCAAACGCATTGATGTCACGATAGATGAACTTCGCAGCCGTGTGCGCCGTCGCTTTAACATCGGTTATGGACCAGTCCACATCCTACCCTATCGCAGCTATGGGGTAAAACAACAGGTAACCGTGATGGGGCGTGTAATTGAACAGCCGTCTGATATTGCGCCTGAACATGACGATATGTGGTGGGATAACCTGGTTAATATGTATCGCCGCTTTAACAGCCATGAAATTGCAGGAGCCGAACTGCGCATCAGCTATGGCGAATCACAGATAGATACTGTGACCGATGCAGAGGGCTACTTCCGGGCCAAGCTACCCCTGACACCAGAACTACCCTTTCCAGGCTGGTTCAATGTCAATGTCGAACTCACGAAACCTGAACTTTATGGCAAAGCCTCTATCACCGCGCAAGCGGAAGTCCTCATTCCATCTACCGATGCCAGCTTTGGCGTTATTAGCGACCTTGATGACACAGTTGTACTCACCCATGCCACAAACTTCCTCAAGATGGCACGCATGGTTTTCCTAAAGAATGCACATGCGCGGCTACCCTTTGCAGGCGTGGCAGCCTTCTACCAGGCGCTCCACGCGGGCGCACAAGGCGATGGCGCGAATCCTATTTTTTACGTCTCTAGCAGTGCCTGGAATATCTATGATTTACTGATTGATTTCCTGGAACTCAATAACATTCCTGCCGGCCCCTTGCTTTTGGCAGATTACGGTCTCGACCAGACGAGTTTTCCTTTTGCCAGCCATGACACACATAAACTCACGCAGATTGAGCAGATCCTCACAACCTATCCCGATTTACCTTTTATCTTGATTGGCGATAGCGGCCAGCGCGACCGTGCCATCTATCAAAAGGTCAACGAAGATTTCCCCGGACGCATCCTGGCAATCTATATTCGCGATGTCCAATGGTTAACGCTGGATAGCGGCGAGCAGCCAGCCCAGATCGAAACGCTGCCCAATGGCGTCGAGGTGGTTCTGGCTCCCAATACAGCAGCGGCGGCAAACCATGCTGCCAGCCACGGCTATATTGCTGCCGCAGCGTTGCCAAGCATTGGGGTTGCCGCCGTTGTTGATGCAAGCGGGCCGGGTGAGGTAGAAGTTATCCTAGACGAGCTAGCGTCTCCAACAACCGAATCCACGCCCCCTCCCGAATCACAACAATCAGGGTCTAAACAGCCAGGATCTATACAGTCAAAGTCCCAGCAATCAGATTCCCGGACGTGAAGCAAATTCAACTCAAGTTGCCACTTGTAGAAACGTACACTCTGTCACTCCGTAGGGGTCTCTCTGCTCTGGGCGCTACCCA
>CAMPHP010000158.1 GCA_946885925.1 uncultured Litorilinea sp. | reverse complement strand
CTCTTGGACGCCTTCGGGAGATGGAATGATGGCGAATGTCAGCATTGCTGGCATTGCGGTTGATCCAAAGGATCCAAATTTGGTGTTGGCGGGTGATGGCGGCTTTGGCTATATGTTCCGCAGCCGCGATGGGGGGACGACGTGGGAAGAACTGCCCAACTTCAAGGAACTACTCGCTGAGAATGCCGCGGTGGGTGAGATTTATGCCGTTGAGGAAAATGGCAGCAGTGTCTTTTATGCTTCCACGCGTTATGAGGGTGTCTTTCGCTCGCCCAACGGAGGCGACATCTGGCAAAAATTAGATGGTGGTCTTGCGGGTGAGGCGCGCCGCGTGCGTGAAGTCGTGCTGCATAATGGCATCCTCTATGCTGGCACACATGCGGGTCTTTACCGGCTCTTGCCTTCGAGTTCTACTTGGGAATTTGTGCCAAGTATTCCGAACACGATGATCATTTTTAGCATGTGGAGCATGGGGGATACGATTTTCGCTGGAACAGGGCAGGGGCTTTATTCCAGCCAAGATGGGGTGACGTGGACGCCTGTGGCGAATTTCCCTTCGACCATTGTCTATGACCTCATTGATACAGGACAACGCATTGTTGCCGCTACGGAGACCGGGTTGTGGGTAAATGCCGGTGAAAACTGGCAGCAGTCCACCCTCAATGGTACACCCTACGCGGGCGTTGTTAAGGCTGTGGCGAATACACCCAAAGCTCCACGTACGATTTATGCAGCGACCGATTTGGATTGGGTGCTGCGTAGCGATGACGAGGGGCTGACCTTCTTTCCTGCGACGGCAATGCCTGCCTTGGATGTGGCTGCTGCGTTGGCAACACCTACACCCACGCCGACGCCATCACCGACGCCGACCAATACGCCGCTGCCAACGGATACACCGATCCCGACGCCAACGGCTACAGAGACACCACTGCCAACCGTAACGCCGACAGGGACCGAAACAGCCGCTCCGGATGGAGCAATCGTCGCACCCGCAGGGGGTCTGGGTAGCTTGAGCACTACGACGCCTAGCACAACCACGTTGGATATTCCGACTGCTGCGCCGGATGCACCGACGCCCGCCCAAGTGTTGACGCTGGACGTACCAACGCCTGTGCCACCGTCACCCACGCCACTGCCTACGGATACACTACCCCCACCAACCGTAGCGCCGACTATAGCACCGACAGATACACCTGTTGCGGTTGCTGCCACAGAGGGAACCGCCGTGGCAATGGTGCCTGTAGTACCGCCCACCGCTACTTCGTTACCGAGTGAAACCCCAACAGGGACTGTGACACCGCAACCGGCTCCCACGCGCCAACCGATTGATGTGGCGGCTGTGGTTTCGGTTAGCCTGCCACCCGTATTTGTGGGTGCGGGAATCTTGCTTGTCTTTGTGATTATTGCCGCTGGCCTGTCGCTGGTGCGTGGCCCACGGGATATTTAACGCGAGTCAAGATCAAACAGACTAGTATGCTCACATTCAAATCGCTCTTGCCTATGCTGGCGAACTCGCATTTGGCACAGGGCGCGCCAACCAATGCTGAAATCACCCAGATCACGAGCGATAGTCGCGCCGTTATACCAGGCACGCTCTTTGTCGCAATTCAGGGGTACACTGTCGATGGACATACCTATATTCCCGCCGCGCTAGAAAAAGGCGCGGGTGCTATTGTGGGTACACGACCTCTGGCTGAACTTGCTGCGACAGGGATTCAGATACCCGCTGGCTTGCCCTATCTAGTGGTGGAGAACAGCCGGTTGGCATTGGCGCAGGCGAGCGCTGCGCTCCACGGCTTTCCTAGCCGTGACATGACCGTGATCGGGGTGACGGGGACAGATGGCAAGACGACCACCTCTACCCTGATCGAAAGCATCACCAAGGCTGCCACACGCTCACCGGAGAACACACAGGGAGACGTGGGCGTCATTACCACTGTTGCCGCAAGGATCCGCGGGCAGGAGAGCGAGACGGGTTTGCATGTCACTACGCCCGATGCGACCGAAGTACAGCGCTATTTGGCTGAGATGCGTGCAGCGGGATGTCGTTATGCCATTGTCGAAAGCACCAGTCATGGTCTAGACCAAGAGCGTGTGGCCGCGGTTGATTTTGATATTGCCGCCGTTACCAACATCACCCATGAACACTTGGATATTCATGGTACGCGCGATGCCTATGTGCAGGCCAAAGCCAAACTCTTCCGCGCGCTCTACAGCCGCAGTGACAAGCTCGATGTTCCACGCTGTGCTGTGCTGAATGGGGATGATGCCGGAAGCTATGATGCGCTCTGTGCGGCACTCGATGAGGAGTGCGAACGTTACGACTTTAGCGTGCCCCGGCGTGTCTATGGCGTGCGTGATACTGAACAAGAGGCCCGCGCAGCAGTAGAGGCGGGAACATTAGACGTGGTGGCGACGAATGTGCGGTATACACCACAAGAGACACACTTTGATCTGCTCTGGTGGGGCGGTCGCTTTGAACTTGCTACGCCACTGATTGGTGAGTTCAACGTCTATAATGTTGCCTGTGCGGCAACTGTGGCGTTGTCCTTGGAGTTTCCGCCAGCAATCATCCAGGCGGGTGTGGCGGAGATGCGCGGTGTGTCGGGGCGTATGGAGCGAATCGAGGAAGGGCAGGAGTTCTTGGCGCTGGTAGATTTTGCCCATTCCCCAGCTAGTCTGGAACTCGCGTTGAATACCTTGCGACCCCTGGTAGGCGTATCTCCAACGGGACAACCGGGGCGTTTGATTGCAGTCTTTGGTAGTGCAGGGCTGCGCGACCGTGCCAAGCGCGGTTTGATGGGGGAGATCAGCGGGCGATTGGCCGATTTTTCCGTAGTAACTGCGGAAGACCCGCGGACAGAAGATTTGGATCTAATCAACCAAGCCATTGTTGAGGGGATTCGTCAATCGGGGCCAGGACGGTCGTATGCGGTCGTACCAGACCGTACAGAGGCGATTCAACTGGCAGTGGATATTGCACAACCAGGGGACGTGGTGGCGTCGTTTGGCAAGGGGCATGAGCGGAGCATGTGCTTTGGTACAATCGAGTATCCGTGGAGTGACCAAGATGCCATGCGTGGCGCGCTGCAACGGCGTGTTCGCCAGAGCAAACCTAAAGGGATGAGCGAGAGATAAATTAGCTCGAACTACAGTTGTGTCTTCCCCTGAACTAGTGTATGATTTCTCCGATTATAACTACAAATTGGAAAAATCCTCTTAATTCTCTCATGAACTATTCAACTGCACACTCAATCATATTCATCACCGCATATAAAGGAGACTGGGCATGCAGGCGAGACCCAAGATTGTAAAGATCTTAGTTGTCGCACTAATTGTCAGTCTGATATTGGCTGCATGTGGTGGAGGTAGTACCGGGAAGACCTGGTTTAATCTACCTTCGGCCAAGGTGCACATCCAACCAGATGGCTCAATGCGCGTATGGGGGCTCAATGTGGGCTTCTTTCCTCAGCCCGCGTTGATTCAGCAAATGCAGGCTGCCAATATTCAGCAACTTGAGATTCGCATTGGTTATAACGGGATTCACGCTTATGCCAATGGTGAAGACTTACCCTATGTAAAATGGGACGAAGCATCGGTGCAGACCTTGCAGGAGGTTTTGCCGCAACTGCCAAACATTCCCAATGCAAACACGATTGCCAACGCTCTGCCGTGGCTCCGCACGATTGGTGTGGGCGTGCTTTTAGATCTGCCGTTGGCCGAGGGTGCAGCCGAGCTAGATGTTCCACGGTGGAATGGCGAAACGACCATCACAGCCACCACGCCAACCACATCCACGATTGGTCCTATTACCATTGGTAGTTTGACCTTTGACCCACAAGGTCAAGCCTATATTGAGGGTGTGCCCGTTACGACCTTGGAGCAGGCACTTGGCACAGCAATCCCCTTGGCGTTGGATGCCAATACGCTAGCCATTCTCCAAGGGTTGGGGGCGCAAGATGTGCAGGTCCATGTGCAGCCGAATGGCATTGACCTGTCACTCAATGAGCGTTCGCTACCTGGCATTGCTTGGGATACGCAACGCCTGAACAGCCTCCAGACCTATGTTCCCGCCTTTGTTGCTGATCCGGCCTTGGTAGATACACTCAACCAGGTGCTTCCGCTGCTCAATTCTACGGACGCTACCTTGGCTGTTTCCTTCACGGGTGAGCAAACCACGGAGACCGTGATCCCACCGATTGAGGTAACCCTCTCGCCCGAAGGGGATGTAAACCTGTTTGGGTTCCCTGTTGCTGCGGGTGCAGTTCCAGCGGAAACGATTGCAAGCCTGCAAGCCGCCAACGTTCAGCAGTTGGCTGTCTCTGTGCAACCTACGGGTATTTATGCTGCTGCCAATGGGCAAACATTGCCGACGGTGACATGGACCGAAGAATCCCTGGCAACGATCACGGACTTGATTGGGCCAATGGTGGGTGGTGCTGACTTGATCAATACATTATTACCTGTTGTCATGGGGATGGGGCCGAATGTCAAAGTAAATGTCCCCGTGGCAGAAGGCGCAACCCCGCTTGAGCTGCCTGAAGAAGTTACCTATACCATCCAGCCTGTGGAGGCAAATCCAGCGGCACCCATCGTGCGCGTTGACCTAGGGGTGGACAGTGCGGGTAACTTGACGTCGGTTAGCGGCTTTACGGCTGAAGAATTGTCCACACTAGGCATTGCTCTACCCGCTGTTCCTCCTGATTCGCTGGCGGCGTTGCGAACTGCGGGTGTTCAGCAATTACTCCTGGTCACCGAGCCGGGCATCTTGCATGTGCAACTGGATGGCAATGAGGCGTTGGCCGTTAACTATGATGAGCCATCTCTGATGACAACACTGGACATTGCCACGCCATTCCTGGGTGATTCGCCAATCATGCAGCCGCCGCTCGACGGATTAGTGCGCGAGCAAGTTGTGCCGCTGATTTTGACAGCCAATTTGGATGTCGGCGTAGACTTACAGTAAGCAAGAACGCAGTCACCACGAAGCAGTAATCGAGAAACAGCAATCGAGAAACAGTAATCAAGAAAGTAATAAGCCGCTGCCAGTTATGGCGGCGGCTTTTGATTTGAGGTTTGTGGAGCCAGCAGCAGTGCGAGCGCAACCCAGTTCCACGCTGCCAGATCGGGGAGTGCTTGGAAGGCATCAACTTGGGCGTGAGCAAGCCCCGCTACAAGTCCCGCTAGCAGCCCTACTTGGGGCCAGGTCAGCGAATCCTGATGCGACTGTACCCAGCGATAGATAAGGAGCAGCATACCCAGCAGCCATGCCAACGCCAATAGACCGCCGCTGGTGACAAACTCTAGCCAGAGATTGTGGGGATGCCGCAAGTTGGGATCGATCTCGCTGGTGAGCGATAGATAGGCAGGAAAACGCCACCAGAAACCTTCCGGTCCCACGCCAAAGACGAAATAGTCACGCCAGAGAGCCAGCGCGACTTGCCAGCCTTCCAGGCGAGCCGCCAGGGTGCTTAGATTCGCCAGACGTTCCCCCCACATGATAGCAACCATCACAAGCCCGACGCTCACGACGAGCAGCCATCCGGCTAGCCAACGACGTGAAGGCAGTGGCCCGTTGCGATGGCTGAGCAGGACCAGTGCCCCTGCGGGCAATCCTAAGAGCAATGCACCACGGCTACCGGTCAAGAGGAGCGCTAACGCGACCACACAAGCTATGATAGTCCAGCCCCACTGTTCCCTATTTGGAGATCTCGTCTGGGCTTTCACCTGGGCCCTGGCCCTGGACTGCTCCCTACACGGGACTGCTAGTGCTAGCCCTATGGTAATCGCCAGCGTGCGTGTGAGATAGAGCGCGGTCTGGTTGGGGGAGAAGGTAGGCCCTGTCAGGCGACGCAATCCATCGGCAAGCGTCCCACCCCCTTGCAGCCATCCGATTAGACCGAAAACTGCCGCTAATACTCCTCCTGCGGCAAGCATAGCAATGAAGGTATATCTTTGTTGGCGGGTGGCCGCCCAGCCGCGTATCAGGAGAAAGAGCAGCACGGGGCTGATCACGAGGTCGAAGGATGCACGCCAGTAAGCAGGCCAATACCACGCCCCTGTCGCGCTCAATGCCATCACAAGCACCCAACTTGCCGCCATGACAAGCCAGCGATCGCGTAGCAGCGCCCTGAAGCGATGAAGCCACATGGCTGGCAGCAGACAGATCAGCGCCGCTTGTGCAGGGGGGATGTACCAGCGTTGGTCGAGCCAAGTTAGCTCTTTGTGGTAATCATGAAAGGGCAGTAGCACAAGGGTCAGGGCCAGCCCTACACGAGGTTGGGCCACAAAACCCAACGCTGCAACTACCCAACAGAGCAGGATCAGAGGGAGCCAGGCGGCTAGGTAATAGATGAGCAGGAGCGCAGCCCAGCCACTTGCTTGCTGCCATGCGGGAAGATTTGTCCACATCGCCTGCCACTTGCACCAGGGGAGCCTGGTTGCGGCAACGCTGCCACGCCAGAGCATCAGTGCAGCCGCTATCAGCCAAAAAACAATAGATCTCCACTGGACTAATGGCGCTGTGGCTGTGGGCAGCGGGCGAGGCTGGGGGGCAAGCTTGGTTGACCATACCTGGAAAGCTTCTGCAAGTTGCGGTGTGAGGGCAAAACCTGCTGTGGCGTCTTCCTGCTTGGGGGGAAAGGCCGCAGCCCATCCCTGCGCCATGACCCAAGGCCACTCATTGTAGGCCATTCGTAGGGCGTCGATGGCAAATTGACTCTGATCTTCTGGGGCGACACGTTTCCAGAGGGGTGAAGGAAGTCGATTCCAACCATAGCGTACAATCCAAATCGGTGTATCCCCATCCTTGGCATCCAACATGGCTTGACGTATCCAGAGCGGGCGCCGGAAATTGAGCGTTGACCGGTCAACGGCGGGATCGTCTGGTCG
>CAMPHP010000157.1 GCA_946885925.1 uncultured Litorilinea sp. | reverse complement strand
ATGTCAACCGGAGAGCCGAGGATCTCTTTGGGCTTACAGCTGAGGACATAGTAGGCAAAAGCGCCTATGATTTGGGAATTCCCGATGCAGTAGCCGACTTATGGTTCGCTGCCTGCAGGAAAGTAATTGCAACACGCAGTCCGCAAAGCCTAGTGTTTGCGCTCCCTACAAAGGGGACTGTCAAGTTTATGGATGCGCGTCTGGTGCCTGAATTCAATATTAACGGCGAAATCGACACCATTTTAGCCGTGCTCCGCGACTCTACCGAGCATGTGCGAACAGGACGGATCCTGGCACGCCTAGCCGCCGCAGTCGAACAATCCACCGATGCTGTAGTCATGACTGCCCCAAATGGCACAGTCCAGTATGTCAATGCTGCCTTTACGCAACTCACAGGTATCAATTACGAGACCAGCGGTATTTCCATAGATGATCTCTTTGACAGCAAGCAAGGCATAGGTGATCACTTTCGCCAACTGCTCAACGACCTTGAGCCCTGGAGTGGTGTCGCCTCTCTGCGCCGGCAGGATGGTATACTTGTCGATGCAGAAGGTAGCATCTTTCCGATTTTTGACGAATCGAGCCGAGTAACAAGCATTGTAGCTATCTTGCGCGATGTTACCGAGCGCCGCCGCCTAGAACGCGAGCGCGAGGTCATCTTGAGCGTCGCGTCAGCACTGCGTAAGGCCAACAGCCGCGATGAAATTATCGACATCGTGCTCAACGAGATCAAGAGCTTGCTCAATGTAGCCGGGGCAGCCATCACCACCGTCGATCCAATCAGCGGCGGCACGGTGATTGAGCGGTCCGTAGGCGAGTATGCCCACCTCAATAATACCCATGTAAGTGACAGCCAAGCATTGACCGCTGCCATTTTGACGCATGGTACATCCTTCCTCCATAACGATCTCACCAAACCCTTTATTTCGGATTTTCCTGCAATGCAAGGCCCGATTCGGGTCTTCTTGGGCGTGCCGATGGTCCTACCACAACGCAGCATTGGCGTCATCTGGATTGGCTGTGAAGAAGCCATCCCCCACCACGTTGTGCGCCTGCTCGAAGCAATTGCCGATATGGCAGCCAACACCTTGCACCGCGTTGCCCTCTTTGAAGAACTAGAGCAATATGCTGCCGATCTGGAGCAGCGTGTCGCCGTGCGCACGAGCGAACTAGCCGAAGCCAATCAACAACTGCGCGAGTTGGACCGGCTCAAATCCAAATTTGTCTCCAATGTCTCCCATGAGCTGCGTACACCGATCAGCAATCTAAAGCTCTATATGTCGTTGCTCAAACGTGGCAAGCTGGAGAAACGCGCCCACTACGAGTCGATGCTCGAAATTAGTGTCGAACGATTAGGGCAGTTGGTTGAAGATATTCTCAATTTGTCTCGGCTCGAAATCGCCCACTACCAACCGCGCGAACTCGAACCGACAGACTTAAATGCCGTCATCAACCAGATCGTCACGCTCCACCAGCCCCAGGCAGAGTCGATGGGGCTGCGGCTCACCTTCCAAGCAGACAAAGACATGCCATTGATCCAAGGTGACTATAATCAGCTGTCTCAACTCGTGACAAACCTGCTTGTTAACTCGCTTCTTTATACTCGACGCGGGAGTGTCAATGTCATGACCGCCGTACCCAATGGATGCGAAAGTGTGATGTTGACAGTGGAAGATACAGGCATTGGCATTCTTCCCGACGATTTGCCTCATGTCTTTGAACGTTTCTATCGAGGCAATCACCGGCAACCCGTAGAAATCCCGGGTACGGGCCTTGGACTTGCGATTGTCAAGGAGATTGTTGAGATTCATCACGGCGAAATTGACGTTGAAAGCAAGGTCGATGTGGGAACTCGCTTTGAAGTTAAGCTGCCAGTCAGACAACGTGCAGATACAAAACAAAATCTGCACGTCTAGGCAGCAAGGTGGCATCAAAGCGGTTAGCATCTAGCCCGTGCAGTGGATCGTCGAAAGGAAGTCACATGCTTAGCACAAGTACTCAGGAGCGCGAAGCCAAGTTTGAAATTGATTCTACTCACCTATCGTCCCTACTGGCGCAGACAATTCCCCTGAGTGGCTATACTCTCCAGCCGCTTGGCACCCATTGCCACACGGATACGTATATGGACACACCGTCCTACGATCTACTCCGGCATGGACTCACGTTGCGCGTCCGTAATAATGGCAACGGCTATGAAGTGGGAATCAAAAGCCTCGAGGCAAGTCGCAACGGCGTAATTCAAGAACGGCTGGATCTTTCGATCCCCCTCACCGACAATAGCAATCCCTTTGATGTCAGCACATGGCCCAAACGCGTAAATGAACAACTCGATGGGACTTCCGTCAACCTAGCAGATCTACGTCCAGTCATCGTCATACGGCAGGAGCGGCAAAAATCCCATCTTGTATCCTCTTCCCAAACCAGTAAGCCACTGGCAGAGTGGAGCCTAGATGACGTGTGGGTATCCAGCACAGCGACTTCCAATGAGCCGGTCTCTAGTGAACCAGATGACCACGCAACCTGCCAAATCCATTTCCATGAGCTAGAAATCGAATTGCTAGACCCAGACAACGAGCCAGCTTTTGCCCAGGTTGTGGAACAGGTGCAGAAGCAGCCTGGCCTTACGCCTGTATATACAAGCAAGCTTGTGCGCGGGCTGGCTTTGCACCTTGCCGCAAGCCACAACGACCAGAGCGCGCTCACGCCCGAGATGGAACTCAGCGAAGGTTGTCGCCTTCTACTGCACCAACAGTTACTTGCCATCATGCTGAACGAGTATGGCGTTCGCCAGGGCAAGCGATCCGCTATCCACGATATGCGCGTCGCCGTCCGCCATGCGCGCGCCGCTATCCGTCTCTTTGGAGATGCTATAGGCTCTAAAATTCTCAAACCTTATGACAGAGGGCTAAAGCGGTTAGCTCGCGCCTTGGGAGAAGTTCGAGACCTGGATGTAGCTTTGACAAATATGCGTGAGTTCCGCTGCAGCCAACCCGAGAATCAACGCAAAGGACTTAGATCATTGCGCGCCAAATTGAAGAGCCGCCGCGCCCATGCCCATTCCGGCTTAGTCACTCTGTTGGACAGCAAAAAACATAAAAACTTCATTGCGGGCTTCAATCGCTTCTGCGCCACGCCGACGAAACACGAGGCAAAATCGCACGATAACGCCTATGAGGTGCACCCCACCCAAGTGCGCCATACTGTGCCCAGCATTATCATGGAAAGCTTTGAGGCGGTGCGTGCCTATGAAGTCGTCTTCGCTCATCCAGCGTTGCCGCCACTTGAGACCTTTCATGCCATCCGCATTCAAGGCAAATACCTGCGCTATGGTCTAGAGTTTACCCAGCATCTTTTGAGTGAAGCGGGCACAGACTTAATCACCCAGCTCACAGATCTGCAGGGTTATCTTGGCAAACTCAATGATGCCCATGTCGATCAAGAACGACTCCATGATTGGAAAAAGCAACTCGAGGAACACGCTGCCATTGAGGCGCGTCTAGCACAAATCAACACCCAGATTGACGAGCAAACCACTGCCTTCCCTGCCATGTTTGCTAAATTTATCGGTCGTGAAAATCGGGAATTGCTCGCCAGCGGCCTCGCCCAGATGTAAAAGCTACAGCCTTAGGCCAATGATTTCCTTAAGAACAAAGACCGTACAGGGGGAAGGGCACTTTCCCCCTGTACGGTTTTTGAGATTAGGTCCAGGTACACGCGCTTAAAGCGATAGGATTTACTGGACCATCGAAAGCGTCAATGTGCCTTCAGCAGTTTCAACTTGAACGGGAACACCCAAGTTGAAGCCTGAGAGTGCGGCATTGATTTGGGCATTGATAGGAGCGAGCGATGCACCCTCTACCTTGTACGTGCCTGCTGATGCCTGGCTCAGATCTAGTACTAGCTTGCCATCGGCTACATCGACCGTACCTGCCACAGCCAGTTTATCGCCAATCGTTGCGGGCAACACACCGTCGACTACATCTACTTGCAGGTAAATTGCATCCGGCTCAAACCACGCTGTAATACTCTCCACTGGGTTGTTTTCCCCGGAGTTCGCCTTGAGCAACTCCGTCAACAGGCTGCTAAACTGAGCTTCGTCCAGGGTAACATTGCCCGTCATCAAGCCGGACATCGCCATATTCTGTGCGTCTAGTGCGGTCTCTACATCAATAGTAACTTCGCGGTCAGGTAATTCCACGGCTTGACCCGCGGTGCAGGCAGCCAGACCAACGCTCAATGCAAAGACTGCTGCCCCCATAAAGATCTTGCGAAACATGATTCGTATCTCCTTTGCTCGTTTGATGGTTGATTAACCTTCGACTGCCTGCAATGCTTCCACAACAGGAGCAGCCTCGGTCTCCAAAGTTGCCTGAACATCAGCAAACGCGGTCGCCACATCATCAGCCTGTACAGTGATCCGCTCCAATCCTGCCCCAATGATCTGATCGCCATTTGGCACAAAGACGCGAGCCGAATCTTGGGGCTGAGTCAACGCCAACTGCTCCACCGCGGTCTTAAATTGGGGGAACTCTTCGAAGTAAGCCACCATGGTTGGATCTTCCAGGGCGCTCTTACGCACCGGCATATAGCCCGTGTTCTGTGACCAGAAAATGGTGTTCTCGAGGTTAGAGGCAAAGGCTATGTACTCCATCGCGGCAGGGCGCTTCTCCTCTGGGCAGCTTGTCAAAATTGCCAAACCAGCGCCACCTGTGCAGCAGCCAAAGTGGGTTTCTTTGGGCAAGAAGGCAGTGCCAAACTCAAACTCGGCATTGTTCTTCACGCCACCCATCGAGCCGGTAGACATCATCGCCGCGGCGGTAAAGCCAGCAATAAAGTCTGCTGTCGGGTCAGTCGCAGGCACAGCCCACTTATAGGTGTGTACTGTGTCATAGTAGAACTGACCGGCGCGGATGGTGTTCTCATCGGTCATATGCATGGTGAAGTCAGGGTCGCTATACTTGCCTCCAAACTGCCAAGCCACGCCTTGGAAGAGCCACGCAATATAGCTTGCACCATCCGGGTGGGAAAAGGCAGAGGTAGCAATCTCGGAGCCGTTCATCTCGACTAGCTCAGGAGCCCATTCCATGAATTCCATCCATGTCTCCGGCCCCCGATCCGGCAGCCCCGCGGCTTCCCACTTTTCCTTGTTGTAATAGAAAAGAGGCGTGCTGCGCGCAAATGGTATCCAGTAATGAACGCCCTGGCGCACGCCCTCGTTGATCAAAGAATCTTGGTAATCTTCCAGATCAACCTCTTGTGCAGAAAGCAAATCATCCAACGGGACAAGTGTCTGGTTCAGGTAGAACTTGAACCACCACACATCGCTCAAGAGCGACACATCCGGGGCAGTGCGCGCCTGGAGTGCCGCAGTGACCTTCTGGGCTGTCTCCTCGTAGGAGCCTTGAAACTGATAATCCAAGGTGATTCGACCATCCATCTCCTCATTAAACTTATCGACAAGCGCAGTTTCCGCCTCACCATTTGCACCTGTGAAGCTACTCCACAAAGTGACGGTTACGGCCTCAGCGGCAGGAGCCGCAGCGCCACTCTCACCACTCGGTGCTGCCGACGGTGTCCCCACAGGCGCACACGCGGCCAATGCCATCATGCTTGCACCCGCGCCCAGGGTCTTTAGTAATTGCCGACGATTCATCTGTGTAGCCATGTTAGCTCCTTTTAGAAAGTACTTTGTGGAAACTACTTTACGAGCATGTTCTGATGTAAGTGACTCTTTATTTGGACTATCCTTTGACGGCACCAGCCGCGATGCCCTCAACGATATAGCGTTGAGCATAAAGAAAGACGATGACCACTGGCAATACCACAAAGAGCGTGCCAGCCATCACCAAGCCCCATTCAATCGTGCCTTCCTCTACCATAAGCCAATAGATGCCTATCGGAAGGACACGCATATTGCGGGTGTTTGTAACCAACAAAGGCCACAGAAAATCATTCCACTTGGCAACTACACTCACCAATCCGAATGAGATAATGGCAGGTTTTGCCAGGGGTACTACAATCGAGGTCAGCGTGCGCAAATGACTAGCGCCATCAACCCTTGCCGCGTCCAATACCTCAATGGGCAGGGTTCGATAGTACTGGCGCAACAAAAACGTTCCATAAGCCACCGATGCCCCAGGCACAATAATGCCTTGATAGGTGTTAATCCACCCCAGCGCGGCTACGGTCAAATAGTTGGGCAAAATAGTCACTTGTGCAGGGACCATCAAGGCCGCCAATAAGACTAAAAAGAGCCATTCTTTCTTGGGAAAACGAAGAAAGACAAAGGCATAGGCACTGGTAACAGCAAAGAAAATTTCAAAGCTACTGCCAAAAAAGGTCGTAATAATGGTGTTGATGTAATAGCGACCAAAGGGTGCCGAGGCCCATGCGCGCGGGAAATTCTCAAAGGTAGGGGCCAGGGGAATCCAGGTCGGCGGAATCCGGTAAACTTCTTGAGTGGTCTTAAATGCACCGATGATCATCCAATAGACCGGCACGCCAATCAGCAGCGCCACCAAAAGCATTCCCAAATAACCAAAACCTTGCGCAAGCCGACTTCTCCGCTGACCTGCCCATTGGCTAATCACTCGAGTCTCTGCCTCTGCGGGTCGCAGTAGATCCTGTGTCAAGTTTGCTTCTGCCATACGCCCTATCCTGTCTGCAATGAATTTCTGTCAGCAAAACGGATGCTCTTTGATGGCAGCCAATTGCTCTCCTTCAATCTCTGCCCTGCATCCATTTCTGCAATAAATTAGGAATAATGTACAGAGCGCTCACTGGTGCGCATTTGGACAAGGGTAAATGCCAACATCGCCACAAAGAGCACAACAGAGGCCACCCCAGCGCGTCCGGCGTTGAAGCCCACAAACCCTTCCTGATAGAGATAGTAAATCAGCGTTGTCGTCGCG
>CAMPHP010000156.1 GCA_946885925.1 uncultured Litorilinea sp. | reverse complement strand
GCTTTCGCTACAAATTGGAGAGCTATGCCGCTCACATTAGCGACATGCTGCGGGTTGATCAGCGCTGCTTTGCCGATGACTACGCATATGTGCAGCGGCGTCTAGCCGAGAAAGGACTGATCCCGCCGAAGGGATTAGAGCAGGCGATCCTCCTTGCCATTGCCTGCCACGATCTCGCCAAGTTGGATGAACGCTGGCAGCGTTGGGTCAACGCCTATCAGAATGCGATTGGCGAACCACTACCCAGTTCGGACTACATGGCTGTTCACACGCATTGGAACCCAGACGATCCGATACATCAGGCCGCGAAGAAAATTGCAGCACGCCAGGGCAAACGACCTCACCATGCAGGGGAGAGCGCAGTCGCGGCGAGCCAGGTGATTGCCGAATTGCGAGGTACGAACGAACTAGGCCGTGCGGTTTGTACAGCCATTGCTCGCCATCATAGCCCGACCACTGGAAATTTCGATGATTATGTGCTGCACCCTAGCGCGGGAGAAGCTTTACGACAGGCACTCACCGCAGCAGGCTTGACCACAAGTAAAACGGTGGTCATGAAACAGATGGGGCGCAGCCTTGAACAGCTTCTAGTCCGACCCGACTTCAACCAACAACTGCTCTACCTTTTGGTTGTGCGTATGTTGCGGCTTTGTGATGGACTGTCACAAGAAGAATAACTGGAGGATAACTCATGCAACGCCACATCATCATTCCCAAGCCAACCGGAACGATCACCGATCTTCTGCTTGCATTTGGCGCGGCGGACCTGCTTCGCCATGTTGTTCTGCAACACGCACCCGGAACGCAGGTAGTGTTGATTGACAATGGCCCATATTTTGTCATTGAACCGGGGATACCGGTTCAAGCGGAGTGGATCGAGACAACTCAGCCGTTTGAGCAGATTGCCTTTCTGAGCAGCAATAAAGTGCCAGTCCCGGCGGACTTGCCCATGATCAGTGTGCGTAATGTGGATGATGAGTGGGAGAACTTTCGCCGTTATACCGAGCAACGCCGCCAGTTAGGTGAGCAGGGCATGGCAGGTAGCGAGCTAGAGCAGGCAATTGACGACCTAAAACCGCGACCCGACTGGAATGTTGCTACCTATCTCGGCGACTATCGGATGCAAGCCCAAGCAATCCACAACAATCTTGTCGAGCAGTGGCTTCGCTCCAGCGAAAAGGCTTTGCACCTCAACCTGCGTACATTTTTTGCACTCTTTGCTGGGCTAGATGCCGATTGGGATGCCATTGCTCGAACTTGGAAGGAGGAGGCAAAGCAGATTGGATTGGCTGACATGGTTACTGCATCGCAACTCTTTAACCCGCACATGGGCAAAGGACAAAATCGGAGCAAAGCTAACAAGCTGACAATGGGCAATGAGAATTCCTTTTGGATGCTGGAATATCTCAAGGCTGTTGGTTTGTGGTTAGCAACCGCACCTACCAAGGCGACCACTTCCGACCTGCGAAAAACCTATGTCCTTGCTCCTCGCCGGTTGGAGATGGCCTTTCACCAGCGGGTCTTTGACACATTCCGCGCTCGTCTTTGGAATAGTGGCGCAGTTAAGTTGGACGTTACAGCAGCGCTGCTCTATGCCGAGGTGCTGTTAGAACGCTGTATTGAGGATGATCTCCTGGCGGTCTTTGATGATGGCCCGATTTCAAATGTGGTGGCAGGGATGGGCGTCGCTACCTACCAACTACTCAGCGCCAATTCCTACACAACGATGAACTTGTCCTATCTGGGACTACCTGATTGGATGCCCAAGATCGAAACCTTAGACGATGCCCATCTCTATCGTGCCATCCTCCGCGAACACTATGAGCGCATCCGCGCAATTGATGACGATACCAGTGATGGCTATGCACTGCTGCATCTCTATCGAGATTTCGTCTCTGGCAACTACCTGGATCCTTTCTTCGAGTTTTGCGTTGACTATAGCAGTTATCTTGTCGGCGCGCTTGACAGCAGTAAGTTTTATATCAAACCATTTACCGAGACCAACTTAAGGAGGTTACTTGTTATGGTGGATCCCACACTCTCCCCTATTTTAGAGAGCGATGGCTTTCGCAACATCGCTCACGCTATCCGTAGCAGCACGCTGATTCCCCTTTATATGGGACGCGAGAGTCGGTTTGAGGTGCGTTACGGCTTGGGGCAAGAGCTTATGCGTAAGGCGCAATATAAAGATGACTTCATCCAGGCACTTGCAGAATTCCTCCAGAGCTACAACGATGAATCAATGCGCGTCCATGAGCGTACCAAAGGCCAAGCGCGGCGCAAGTTGATCACCACGCAGGATATTGAACAGGTCGTGCAACTAGTCGATCTTCATGGTTCCAAGACCGTTTGCAATCTGCTGGTTGCCTATGGCTACGCACGTGACCCACGTGAAAGTTCAACTGACGGCTCAGCCAGTACTTCCGGTGAATAACCATTTCTAGCGACAGTTTCATCGATCAGATTATCAACCAGCCATCCTGAAGGAGCTTATTATGTCCCAAATCCATAATCTCTCTATTGCTGCCAAAGCCACCCTCAATCTGCATTCACTCAATAATGAAGGAGGCGAAGGCAACCAGATTCAAACGCGCATGGTCAACGTCGCCGACAAGAGTGGGCGCTTGCACAGCGTCAACGCGGTCAGTGGTGACATGCTCAAGCATATCCAGGCCGAGCATCTCTATCAGATCAGCCGTGACCAGAATTTAGCGCTTTGTGCGGCATGCAAGCTCTTTGACGCCAATCGGATGTCAGCTGACCCCGACTTCCAAAGTTGGATTACCAAGGAGAAGCCCACGCCGGTCCAAGTCGTCAACCGGCTGCTCACTTGTACTCTGGATGACATGGAGGGCAATCTTGTGACCCAGGGCAATCTGTCTGTGCCACGTAAGAGTGTGGTCGAGTTCGGCTGGGCTGTCGGTATCCCAGAAATGGTGAAGACTGACCAGTACTTTCATGTAAAGTATGACCCAGACCGCCGCGAAATTCCGACGCAAAAGGCCGACCGCTCTGGCAACTTGGGTCAGGCCATCTTCCATCGCCCCGCTAACAGCGGCCAGTATGCGATTGTTTGTTCGGTAGAAGCGCATCGCATCGGATACAACGATATCTCCCAGGAATATGCTCTCGACGGCAATGAGCGCAAGGCGCGCTTGGCTGCGCTGCTGGAAAGCCTGTTGTATACCTTTATTCAGCCTACTGGGGCAATGCGTAACACGCAAAACCCCCATATCGTCGATGTCGCGGGTGTGTTGACCTATAGCACGGGGCCTGCACCTGCACCTTTGCTCAGCCCGCTGAATGCTGGATTTGAGGAGGAAACGGAACAGGTGGTCACAGCGCTTAACCAAATTCATGCGGATCGGGTGAAGATGTTGCCCTTTGGCTCGCTGGCTGAACTAGCAAACCGGATGCAAAGCTTGATTAGCTCTGTCGAACCTTATGCGCGGGCACTTTAGGAGGAGGTTATGTGGTATATCACAGCCTATCGCCTGGTTAGCCCGATCTCGCTCAAACTCTCTACCGCCACCTCGACTGGCGGCAAGTCGCTGCTCTTGCCCACCCCGTTTGCGGTCAAGATGGCACTGTTGGAACCAACGTTGCAAGATGTGGGTATCAGCCAGGCACAAGCTGCGTGGGCATCAATCTGCAACGCTACGATTGCAATTGAAGGGCCAACATACATTACCGTGAACAATACCTTTGCCAAGATTATGAAGCCGGTGCGCGGCCAACCGGAAGTGGACGTGGACACTGGACTGATTCCACCCATGAATCATAGCATCGGTTTCCGTGAATATGTTTGGTGGCAAGGTGACTGTCGTATCGCCATCGAACTGGATGGTAATGCTGCGGCGTGGAGCCAGCGGCTCACCCGCATTAGCTACTTTGGCAAGCGCGGCGGCTTTGTCCAGGCCGTCGCGCCTCCGCTGACACGCGATACACTGGACGAGACCTTTACAAATCTATGTGTAACGCCAGATGCCTTCGTGCTAAACGGCACGCTGCAAGTGATGGATGATTGCGCGCCCAACTTGCCCTTTGAGCAGGTAGACATCTATTCGGCCAAGCCTTTGAAAGTGGGCAAAGATCGTATCTTGCGCCATGTTGTTTTGCCCTATCAAGTCGAACGCTCTAGCCGTTCTTATACACTCTACCGGCGGTTGGCATGAATGAGCATGTACAGCTGGCCACATACACGATTCCACTGACAGCACACCAGTTGCGTTTCACCGTCTGTGCCGAGACCGATATCCACTTCTCGGCCTTTAAGGGCAGCGCGTTGCGTGGGGCGCTGGCGGGTGTGCTGCAACGCCAATATTGCCCAGAGTGGCGTAACGAACGCACGGATTCCTTGCACCGGCAGCTTTGTCCTGTCTGCCAACTGCTGAGTTGGGAACAGGAAGACATTGAGGGCGGCGATCTCCGTCGCCCCTATGTGCTGGTTCCACCGCTGGATGCGCGAACCACCTATACGGCTGGCGAACAATTCAGCTTTGGACTCACGCTCTTTGGCGCGCGCCAACAGTTGCTGCCCTATTTAATCTTGGGCATTACCGCTATGGGCAATGGCGGTGTGGGCCAACCGGATAGGGCCGGGAAGCGTGGACGCTTTACGCTGGTCGGGCTGGAGGCAGTCAACCCACTCACGGGCAGCGCACGCGCTTTGCTGAATCAAGGGAGTATGGTGCGGTTGGACACGCTGCCTGTGACACACGCAGATGTTGAAACGATGGCGGCGCGCATGGCCGAGCGCCTGAACGCATCGCAAGGAGAGCTGCGCTTCAACTTTCACACACCGCTGCGTCTCAACCAAGCTCATCAATTGGTGCAGACTCCGGCCTTCTTCCCGTTGATGAAGCAGATCGTCTTGCGTGTCCTTGATATCTGTGTTCAACATGGTGATGGTCGCCCTGCTATCACGCTGGCAAAGGAGATCTATCCCTATGCCGATCAGGTGCGCCTCGTGGTAGATCGCACGCAATGGTGGGATCTGACAGGCTATTCACACCGGCTGGGTAGAGAGCAGAGATTGGGTGGCCTAGTGGGCGAGGCGATCTTTGCTGCTCCAGACTGGACGCCCCTTCTGCCCTGGCTGATCTGGGGGCAAATCACGCAGGTTGGCAAGAATACGGTCAAAGGTTGTGGCCTTTATACGCTGACAATGGGCTAACGATAAACAATGGGCTAACGTTAAAAGGTCAAATCAAAAGGTCGAATCAAAAGGGCAAATCGGGTAAGTATCAAACAACTGGAGAAAGCAATGGCGATCATCCCCCATCTGATCATTGAGGAATTTGGAAGCTTTATCAGCAAAAAGAGTGAGCGGCTGGTAGTTACTTGTCAAGGCGAAAAGCGTGTAGAGGCACCCTTGATGCATCTGGAGACCGTGCTGGTGAGCGCGCGCGGGGTGAGCTTGAGCAGTGATGCGATTGCCGCTTGTGCCGAAAGCGGTATTCCTATCCATATCATTGACTTTCGCGGTGCACCTGTCAGTAGTCTCTATAGCAGCGCGCTGACGGCAACTATCGAGACGCGACGTGCTCAGTTGTTAGCGCGCACTGATGCCCGCGGTGTCGCCTTTGCCAAGGCCATTGCTGGCGGCAAGATTCACAACCAGGCTGTCCTGCTCAAGTATATGGCGAAATATCGTAAGGAACGCCAACCGGAGGTCTATAACAAGGTACGCTTGCTGGCGGATGAAGTCCGTGACCATCTGGCCGAGCTAGATCGCTGGCAAGGCAGCACCATTGACGAATGTCGCGGCCAATTACTCTCCACCGAAGGCCGCGCCGCGCAAAAGTATTGGCAGGCCATTGGTCATTTGTTACCAGACGAACGGCAATGGCCTGGGCGACGTACCCAGGGAGCTACAGACGCGACAAATGCTGCGCTCAACTATGGCTATGGCATTCTCTATGGCACGGTCGAGCGCGCTTTGGTGTTAGCGGGCCTTGATCCCTATGCAGGCTTTCTTCATGTAGATCGTCCTGGCAAGCCCAGTCTTGTCTTTGACCTAATTGAAGAGTTTCGCCAAGTGGTGGTTGACCGCACCATCGTCGCCATGTGCAATCTAGGCATGGAATTGGCACAGGATGAACAGGATCGCCTAGTTGAGGCGGCTCGCCGTGCCATCGGTGAGAAAATCCACGCGCGGCTGGACGGCGTAGAGGTGTATGAAGGGAAACGCTTTCCGCTGCGCGCCATCATCCAAATGCAGGCCCGTCATCTCGCTACCTTCTTACGCGGCGAGCGCAGTGCATATGATCCATTTGTAGCTGCCTGGTAAAGGCTATTGTGAAGAGGAGAATTCAGGCATGAAATGTCTACTGATCTATGACATTCCAGATGACCGCGCCCGCACGAAGATTGCTGATTTCTGTCTCGATTATGGATTGGATCGGGTGCAGTATAGTGCGTTTGTGGGCGATCTTTCCAGGAACCATCAAGAGGAGTTGATGCTCAAGATCGCGCGGCGCTTGGGCAAAGCCGCAGGACGCATTGACCTCTTTGCCATGTGCAAGGAAGATTGGCAGCGCCGCCAGAGCCTTTGTCAGGAGATGCCACAATTAGGAGGTCTCCCATGAGCCTGCTTGATACCCCGCTTTCGTCTGACTCCGCAGTGGATGAGCCAGACGCTTGGTGGATCCGCGTAACCGACTTGAAACAGTATAGTTACTGCCCGCGTGTGACCTACTATATGTACTGTCTACCCCATTTGCGCCCCACGACCTATAAAATGCAGGCAGGTATCGATGCCCAAGAACGAGTCTCGGCTTTGGAAGAACGGCGGAGTTTGCAAGCCTATGGGGTGAGCCGTGGCGAGCGCCATTTTTATGTGCCTGTGAAATCAAGGGCACTGGGCTGCGTGGGACAAGTCGATATGGTGATTGAAACCCACGAGGCAGGCCAGCATCGCTTGATTCCG
>CAMPHP010000155.1 GCA_946885925.1 uncultured Litorilinea sp. | reverse complement strand
CTTTTACCAGTAATAACGCCCATATTGGCGATAATAACCGATCATGCGGGCCAGGCCATCTTCCAGCGGCGTTGTCGGCTCCCAACCAAGTGTCTCGTGGATGCGTGCATAGCTGGAATAGACATCGCCAATGTCAATGCGCTTGCGGTCTTCAGGCCAGGGGGCGAGTTCCACCCGTCCCCGTCCAGCAAGCTGCACGATCAGGTGCGCCAGTTCATAGAGACTGATGGGGGCTTGTCCACCCAAGTTAAAGACTTGCCCATTTGCTTCATCAGCAACTCCCACACGCAAAAACGCATCCACCGTGTCATCCACATAGCAAAGGTCACGCAACTGTTTGCCATCGCCATAGAGTTGAATGGTCTTGCCTTCCACTGCCAACCGCACAAACCAGCCGATAAACCCCTGGCGATTGTGCTTGAGCAATTGACGTGGGCCATAGGTGTTGGTCAGGCGCAAGGAAGATGTGCGCAGCCCATAGGCGTTGAAATAGACCATGTGATACCATTCGCCCGCCAGTTTGTTCACCCCATTGACATCGGTCGGATGCTGCAAATGGTCCTCATCCAGCGGCAGATATTGCGGCTTGCCATATTGTTGGCGCGTGCCAGCATAGATCACCTTGACCGCTGGATTTTCATAGCGGCAGGCTTCCAAGATAGAAAGCGGGCTACGTGCATTGATCTCCAAGTCGGTAAAGGGGTCGTGCATCGAATCAACATGGCTAACCTGCCCCGCCAGGTTAAAGATCAGATCCTGGTCTCGCACAAGAGCGCGCATCGAATAGGGATCACGCACATCAGCAATGTTAACCCGCAACCGGTCTTCATACCCCGCGATGTTAAACAGATTGCCCCCATAATCGGGAATAATCGAGTCCACCAGGGTCACTTGCGCGCCTAGATCAACCAAACGGCGTGCCAAATTTGAGCCAATAAAGCCCAACCCACCAGTAATCAGGATCGATTTATCCTGATAATAATTCAGATAGTCCATGTGCAGCATCTACACCATTTAATGAAGATTCAATGAGAAAATCAAATGACGTTTAAGTGACGCTTCAGTCAAACTTGGGAAAGGGGCTGGGCCAATCGCTCAAAATGATTAAGATAGCGGCGGGCAAGATGAGGCCAGCCTAGCTCTTGTTCAATGCGCGCTCGCCCTGCTGCCCCCATCTGTTGGCGCACTGTAGGATTCTGGCATAAGGCTGCCAGTGCCGTAGCCAGTGCCGCCGGTGCTTGCTCTGGGACCAAATAGCCCGTTATGCCATCCACGACCGCCAGTGCGTTGCCTGCCACCGTAGACGCCACGACAGGTTTGCCACAGCTCATGGCATCCAGCACACAGACGTTAAGTCCATCGGCAGGACGGCTCACAGAAGGCATGACCAATACATCAGCCATGTTGTAATCCACAGAAATGCGATCTTTGGGTACATTTCCTACCCAGCGCAGCTTCTCTGCCACGCCGAGTTGCTGCCCTAGCGCTTGCCACTCTGCCCACTGATCACCCTGTCCCACCATCACAGCCACCACCTTACATTGATTCAGGGGCGCTTGGGCCAAGGCCCGCACGAGGTCATCAAATCCCTTCTTATAGACCATACGCCCAACACAGAGCAGCACAGTAGCATCATCTGGAATGGCTAGCTCGGCGCGACGCGCCACTACCCCTGTATGATCGGGTCGCAACGCATTGGGATCGGTACCATAGATGATCATATCAAACTTAGCCGGATCAGCCCCCAATGCCACGACCGCATCGCGTAATGATTCACTGTTGGCAGTCAACAATCCAGCTTGATCAAAGGCAAAGCGCGCCATACGCCGGAAGAGTGCATTCTTGCCTGCTACCTGGGCATCCGAACCCGGCACAGAAACCACCAGTGGAATTCCCAAGCGGCGGCTCACCACCGCTGCAATAAAGCCGTTGGGCAATACCCAGTGGGCATGGAGCACATCGGGACGCGTCTGCTGCGCTTGCCGCAATACAGTGGCAACACCTGCTGCAAAAAACGCGGGGCTGAGCGCATAGGTATTTAGCCGCAATGCTAGGTCACCCTGCATGGAACGCATATAACCAAGTTGCTGCCACGCGGGAGGCCACGCATAGCGAAAAAGCCGCAGCCGCACTTCCCCATCCAACGAGCGATTGTAGGCCGCATCATGCGGTGCCCATACTGTCACCTGTTGGCCTTGTGCAGCAAACTCCTGACAAAGTGCCTCAACAAAAGTACCGCTGAAGTCTCCTGGAAAGCGCGGATAGTTGTGGGTCAAAACGCCAATATGCATCATTTCATTGTAACAAATTAAAGTTGAAGGGCTAAGTTTTAGGGGGTAAGTAACTCAAGTTACCGCTTAACAGAAGCGTGCCACTCTGTCTGAGCGACTTATCTCGAAAAGATATTTCCGTTTACGGAGTGATGTGCGCCTTGTTACCCCTCATTTTTGAGATGACTTGCAGAAAAGAGAAGGAGCCGAGTTCTTGCGAACTCGGCTCCTTCTGGCTGAGGATATAGGGTGGTGTTAATGAGATTGGTAATCACGGGTGCTCTTGCGAGCGGTGTTACCAATCCCAGTCCGGAGAGGCATTACGGAATACAGACACGTTGGCCTTCGATGACCCACTGGTGTTCGCTATCCCGGATTGAAGGATTGGCGTCCAACATTTGCTGTGGTGTCTTGTTGTGTTCGCGGCCGATGTCGTACAGACCTTCGCCAGCCTTGACCACATGGTAAGTGCTGCACTGTCCGCCGTCGTGGCCGTAACCGCCATTGTTACCATGGTTGCCGTTGTCAGGCTCGTGGCCGTAACCAGGCTCGTTACCATAGCCGCCCTTACCGGGCTCGTTGCCGTAACCAGGCTCGCCACCCTTGCCGTCGTGCTTCTTGTCCTCACCGTGACCAACCTGTTGGTTCACGAAGTCCTTGAGTTCAACACATGCACTCGGCCATTCGGGTAGACGGACGGTCTGACAGGTTCCAGTGACAGAGACCCAACCATCTTGGTCCTCTTCACAGACCTCGAAGAGGCCACCTGGGACTCGATAGTCGTCTCTCGGGAAGTCGAAGGCAAAGTTACCAAGACCATCGGTGACAACGCTGTCGAGTTCGATACCACCCTCGTCGAGCGGCTCAATCGTGATTTCCCAGCCAGCGAGGCCGTAACCACCGTTGGCGTCAATCTTGCGACCTTCGATACAGAAACCGCTGTCGTCCTGCTCGTTGGTGAACTCAACCACCGGGTCACCTGGGTCACAGTTGTTGCCAGTCACCAGGTACTCTTGCTCGATAGCGCTGAGTTCGGCCCAACCCGGGCGATCCTCTTCCACGATTGTGTAGGGACCCAAGGGCAGGTTGTCAAAGCGAATCTCACCATTGGCATCGGTCACACCCTGGCGAGCCACCGTGCCGTCTGCCCGGAGAAGCTTGAAGCCCCATCCAGCGACGTTGTAGGCGGGAAGCAGAGCCGCAGGTGCAGAAGTATCATCACCCACAGAACCAAGCTTGCGAACGATGAAACAGCCAGTGACTAGGTCGTTCTTGAAGACAAGAGTCAGAGGACCATCATCTTCCTCGATCAGCAGTTCTTGGCGGCCAGTCGGCGGCACGATGGGCACGTAACCTTCTCGTGGTTCGCCCTTCTCCTGCTTCGGTGGCATTTCTGTGAAGATCCACAGACCTGGCGTGAGCGAGAAGACTGCTGTACCTGTGATAGTGGGACTCACACCGACAGTAGTCGTCACAGTACCAGTTGCGGCTGTGGTCTCTGTCTGCGGTGAGGCAAACAGGTTGCCTGGGCCAGGAACAGCCTTGATCTTCCAGTCACCTAGAGGAGTGTGATCCGCATCAATCTTGTAAACCGTCACCATAACGATGCGGCGCATCTTGAAGCGAATCTGCACACAACCATCCTGACCAACCTCAATCGGGAAGGTAATGGTGGTTGGCGTTACGCCTTCCCAACCTGGACGTGATTCGATGGTCGCAGTGTAGACACCTGCAGTACCAAGCAAGTTCTGGAACTCGAACTCGCCAGCCTGCAACTCATCGTCATCTTCTTCTTCACGGCCATTGCGGCTGAACTCAGGACCATGCTCGTCCTTATGACCGTCCTTAGGCCCACCCTTGCTATCATTGTAGCTCGGGCCATTCCGGTCATCGTGGCTGGGGCCGTTCTGGTTATTGTAATCGGGGCCACCCTCGTGCTTGGAGTCAGGGCCACCCTTCTTATCATAACCATTATCTGGACCCCAATGCTCGTCATCATCATCGTCGGGATCGAACGCAGAGATGGTTGTGCTAACACCTGTGGCGCTGGTCACACCCCCGGACATTGTGATTCCACCTGGGATGGTGATATCAGAGGTCAAGGTGATTGCCCACCCAGACAACGGATTTTCCTCCCAATCGATCACAATACCTTCGATACAAAAGTCGCCAGCGGGCGTCTGTGCTTGCACCTTGGAGGCTGCAAAGATCGCATACGCTACCAGCAACATGACCAAGGCGACAATCGGTAACAACCAGAGACTGGAAGACCGATTCACCTTAGACTGGGTTGGAAACATAAAGTTTCTCCTTTCCTAGACCCTAGTGAAATGAGACATACAGATTGTTTTCGTCTTACTTGTTTGTTACTGCATCAATACTCAATGCGCCTGGCGGGACGCACTACATTTGGCACATCACGGGACTAACAACCACAGGGTTGCTAGCTCATGGACCTCTGCGGCAACTCATACTGCGAAATTAAAGTCCAGTGATAATTACATCGCACCCTACCCCCCGTTCTGGAACGTATTGTTCGATCAAACCTCGCCTATTCACTTGTTAAGTTGCATGTGATAAGCGAGCTGACGTAACGCCTCTCTACCTATCTAACCTTTGTCCCTTCTCGTGGTGCCTCTCCTCCGTACTCGGATACTCGAATACGGAACTCACCACTTGATTCGCTTATGCTGGGGTACAATGGCCTGTCATGTTATCCATGACGTGACGGGCGGCGATTCGTTACGCTAAGATTGGCGAACTTTGGATGCGATTTTGCGCTTCCACCACCGTCAAATATCCAAGACGTAAAGCCCTGGCAAATCAATACGGTCGAAATCGTGCAATTTTTAGCGAAAATACAGTATGATGTCTGCACACCTACATTTCGCGCACCCAGAAAGAACGCGCAGTGACTATTGATCAACGCAAAGCCGACCACATTCGCATTAATCTTGAAGAAGATGTCCAGTTTCCAACGCTTACCACTGGCTTAGAACGTTTTCGCTTCGTTCATCAGGCACTCCCCGAATTGAATCTAGCCGATGTAGACACACAGGTAACCGTCTTTAATAAGCGGGTAGCAGCGCCACTCTTGGTTAGCTCCATGACCGGGGGGACTGCCCAAGCAGAGAGCATCAATCGCAACTTGGCTGAAGCGGCACAAGCGCGTGGCTTGGCGATGGGCTTAGGCAGCCAGCGCGCGGGGTTGGAATATGAAGAGACAGCCGCCACATTCCGCGTGCGCGACGTGGCTCCCGATATTTTGCTACTCGCCAATCTGGGCGCAATTCAATTAAACTATAACTATACAGTTGACCAATGCTGGCGTGCAGTGGAGATGATCGAAGCCGACGCGCTGATTCTTCACTTGAACCCGCTTCAAGAGGTCTTACAAGCCGAGGGTGATTTGAACTGGCGAGGTTTATTGGCGAAGATAGAAGCAGTCTGCCGTACCCTTCCGGTCCCTGTCGTAGCCAAGGAGGTAGGCTGGGGCATCAGTACCCAGAGTGCTCGCGCCCTCTATAACGCGGGCATCAGCGCGATTGATGTGGCAGGCGCAGGTGGAACCTCATGGAGCCAGGTAGAAATGCACCGTGCTCCCACGGCACGCTTACGTCGTCTTGCTGCTGCATTTAGTGACTGGGGTATTCCCACAGCAGAGAGCCTACAGGCAGTCTGCAAGGTACGGGCCAGTATGGGTCTTGAACATCTTCCAATTTTTGCTAGCGGCGGCATCCGCACGGGCTTGGATATTGGCAAATGCGTTGCTTTGGGTGCTGAGCTTGTGGGTCTTGCATCACCCTTTCTCAAGCGAGCGGTAGAGTCTGCCGAAGCAGTGGCTGACGAAATGGAAATTCTGGAGGCAGAATTGCGGATTGCCATGTTTTGCAGCGCCGCCAGTGACATAACCGCCCTGCGCCAACCTGGCGTACTTACATATACAGGAGAACAACCTTCACATGTCTAATGGTGAATTAAGCAGCTTTATTGGACGTTGGTTGCCCCAAATCGAAGCAGAGATAAATAACGTCTTGGGGCATAACGACGTCCTTGTTGAACCCCACTATGGCATGATGCGCTATCATTTGGGTTGGGCCAACGAGCATCTCCAACCCCAGAAATCGCCTGGTGGCAAACGCCTGCGCCCTATCCTCTGCCTGCTCAGTTGCGCAGAGATGGGCGGTGATCCGGCTCAAGCTTTGCCCGCTGCGGCTGCGATTGAGCTGCTTCACAACTTTTCGTTGATCCACGACGACATCGAAGATGGCGACGAGGTACGCCACCACCGTACCACACTTTGGAAAGTCTGGGGCATGCCTCTTGGTATCAACGTAGGGGATGGTATGTTTGCCCTGGCCTTTTCCGCGATTCAACGCTTAGCGCAACGGGGACTGAATAGCAGAGCAACGCTGGCTTGCCTAGATCGCTTTACGCAAACGTGCCTTGCTCTCACCGAAGGGCAATATCTCGACCTAAGCTTTGAACAACGCCCAGTTGTAAGCCTTGACGAATATATGCGTATGATCCAAGGCAAAACCGCTGCCTTGATCGGCGCAAGTGTAGCCATTGGGGCGCGTATTGCCGGTGCAACGCCGACACAAGAAACTGATCTACTTCAGTTTGGTCAGGCAATGGGACTGGCATTTCAGATTCAAGACGATATTTTGGGTATTTGGGGC
>CAMPHP010000154.1 GCA_946885925.1 uncultured Litorilinea sp. | reverse complement strand
GGTAGGCACATGCCCTGCCAGCTTTATGTCAATATATGGCAGTTCCAGCTTTTCTGCAAGATACGGAATCGCCTCTTCCCAAGTAAAGGCTCGTGGTGCTGCCAGTTGAAAGACTTGCCCCAGCGCACTCTCCTTGCCTAGCACCATCTCCAACCCTGACACAATATCATGGACATCAGCAATATGCTTCTTATAGCTACGCCCGTTGCCATCGCGCGCCAGCACCAAACAACGTTCGCCATAGGTAGACGCTGCTTCTTCGAGCTGGCTAGCCACTGCCTCTGCCTCTGGGCTGCGCAGTTGAGCATAATCCTTGCGCCAGTTCGAGAGATAAAATTGACGAAAATCAAGGATTTCGTCACCTGCCACCGTCAAGGCAAAACGGCAAATCGTGACCGGCATCTTTTCACTACGTGCATAGCCCCGGCACAAATCTTCACCTAGCAGCTTAGTCAGTGCGTACTGTCCGCCAGGTTCCAGCGGAAAGTCATCTTCACGAATCGGCTCTGCCACGCCATTCGGCAGATACTTGTTATAAAGCGCATCACTGGAGGCAAACACAAACTGTTGCAGCTTGCTGCCCAACGCATTCGCCGCTTCCAAGATGTTAAATGTGCCACGCACATTAATCTCAAAATACTCGCTGTTGGTAAATGGCCCGCCACCCTGGAAGGCTGCACCCAAGTGATAGATAGCGTCAACCCCCTCGACCGCCGCGGCCACATCCTCCGGGTTGGTCAGATTGCCCTCCAGCAACTCAACATCCATCGTCGCAAACTTCTCGAGCCGCCGGTCTCGCTCCCAGACCAACCCGCGCACCGTATGCCCTGCTTCGAGCAGAGACTTTGCCAGGTTTGCACCGATACGCCCAGAGATCCCTGTTACCAAGATATGCATATCCTTACCTTCTCCTTTGTGACTTCTCTTCGGGCGCGCAGCAGAGAGAACCAGTAACTACCATCTCTCTCCGCGCCTCCGCGGCTCTACGTGAGACTTATTCTTCTCTTTGTGTCTTTGTGGCATACCTATCGTGAGAAAATCTATACTTGCCAGGGTTCGCGTCGCTCAATCTTGCTTTCGTCCAGCGCAAAGCCGAGACCCGGAATCGCAGGCAGCGTGACTACGCCATGCTGAGGCGTATAAATGGGTTGATGAAAGTTTTGCTTGCTGGGTTGGTGACGGACCAAATATTCGACAAAAGGTACTGTTGCTGGCGACTGGCTGGCAGCAACATGCAACGCTGGCAGCAGCGAATGACCATGGGCAACCAATGGCACCTCAAAGCTTGACGCCAGTGCGGCAATCTTCACCAGTTCACTAATGCCACCAGTCCAATCCGGATCATTTTGCAACACATCAATTGCTTGGTTGACCAGCAACTCCTTGGTCTGCCACCGCGTATAGACATGCTCGCCGGTCGCAATCGGTACGCGTGAGGTCTCACGTAGCCTGCGGAGTTCACTCACCCGCTCTGGCGGAATTGGCTCCTCCATCCAATAGGGATGCACAGATTCCAGTGCGCGCACCATCGCGCTGGCATAGGTCACATTCCACCCCATAAACGCATCAAACATCAGGGTATACTCATCACCCACAGCCTCACGTACAGCATAGGCCATCTCCAAATTCAATGCCATCCCTGCATCGCCATCACCAGGGCCGTAGCGGAAGAACCACTTCTGGGCCGTATATCCCTGCCCCTTATACGCTGCCGCCACCGTCGCTGCATCGTCCGGTTCCACGCTAAACCCCAGCATAGACGCATACGCCGGGACGGCAGGACGCGTCGGCCCACCCAAAAGCCGGTAGACCGGCTGCCCCCATGCCTTCCCCTTCAGATCCCACAGCGCGCAATCCACGGCGCTCACGGCAGTGGTAAATAAACCCGACCGCCCGTGGCGATCCATACGGATCATCTGGTCAAAGAGCAATTCAGTTGCCAGCGCATCGCGCCCCAACAGAAATGGGCGCAATTGGCGCACGATAAAGAAACTCTGAAAGTCTTGGATCGGCCCCCAAAGTCCACTCAGCCCATCTTCGCTGATGACTTCGACATAGGTTGCACGCATGGGCGCACCCACTGCCGGAGCAGTCGATCCACTTCTCTGGTTGAATTCCGGATAAATGTCCAGTGCTTGAGCCTGCCGCTCGCCAGAGGGGAAAGTCGGTCCATGATAGGAACCGTGGACGGTAAAGACCTGCACATCTTGGATTTTCATGGCTACTCCGCCAGATAGTAGGTTGAGGGATTGACTGAAGGTAGAACAATCTTGGAGCATCATAAAACCAACAACCTTGGCTACCGTGATGCTCCTTTTGATAATCTGCCGTCATTCCGCCAGAGAGAAACCTGTCAGCCCGTCATTCCGATCACGAAGTGGGGCCCAGAGGGCTCCCCAGCCCACCGGAGGGAGGAATCCCCTTCTGCGTCGGAATGACAGTGTGAACTACAGGTTACCTAGCAACTTGCGTTAACTATCTAGGATCTTATTAACTTCCGCCAACTCATCCGCTGATAGCTTCCAATCCGCGCTAGCAGCATTGGCCTGCACCTGCTCCAGACGGGTCGCACCGGAGATAACCGAGCTTACTTCAGGGTGGGCCAAGAGCCACGCATGCGCTAATTCAGCCATACTATGACCGCGCTCCTTCGCCCAAGCCTCCAACGCCTCAAGCTTGTCATAGTTAGCGTCAGTCATGTACTTCTGCACATAGGGGCTGGACTCACCGCGCGACCCAGCAGGTGCAGGTTCCCCGCGACGGTACTTGCCTGTCAGAAAGCCACCAGCCAGAGGGAAGAAGGGCAAGATGCCAACAGTGTGCGTCTTGCAGTAGGGCAGCACTTCGCGCTCTAAATCCCGCTCAAACATGTGGTAATGATTCTGAATACTGACAAAGCGCGTCCATCCACGAAAATCAGCCAGTAGATTGGCTTCCGCAAGCTGCCACGCCATATAGTTCGACGCGCCGATGTAACGCACCTTTCCCGCTGTCACCAGATCATCCAATGCACGCAGCGTTTCATCAATTGGCGTAGTCACATCGTAGCGGTGCATCTGCAATACATCAATATAGTCATTCTGCAGCCGCCTCAAGCAACCCTCAACACCATTGATGATGTGATAGCGCGATGCGCCATAATCATTTGGACCATCACCTGTGGGGTTATAAACCTTAGTCGCTAACACGACTTTATGCCACTTGCCCTTAAGAGCAACGCCCAGCGTCTCTTCCGACCGCCCCTTTGTATAGCCATCAGCAGTGTCGATGAGGTTAATGCCCAAGTCTATTGCGCCATCAATAATTTGATTAACGCCGGCCTGATCTACTTTACCGCCAAATTGATTGGTGCCCAGCCCAATCGCCGAGACGCGCAACCCTGATTTACCTAGCTGTCGATATTCCATGAGTATCTCCTTTTATTCCTGCAAAAAGTCCCAGCCACCCTTTAGCTAACTCACTACAGTTGGCTCAAGAACTGGAAGATAGCGTCGTTGTTGCCAGGCAGCGCTTCATGCTTAAAATCGGGGTAGACCCGCAATGACTTTTTGCTATTAATCTTGTTATAGGCCGCGAACTGAGTAGAAGGGGGACAGACCTCATCCATCAATCCCACGCCCATGAGCACCTCAGCTTTGATGCGAGGCGCAAGGAATTGCACATCAATATAGCCCAACTTGGTAAAGATCTCCTCTTCCTTCTCATGCAATGGGTCAAAGCGGCGGAAGTATTCATCCAGTTCCAAATAGGCATTCTTGGCAAGGTCTTTCTGCCAGACCCGGCGATAGTCACAGAGAAACGGAAAGACGGGTGCGGCCAATTTAATGCGTGGCTCCAGCCCCACACAGGCTAACGTCAAGCCACCACCCTGACTTCCCCCCGTTGCGCCGACCCGATCCGGGTCAACATCAGGCATCCCCATTACGACGCGTGCCAACTGCACCGTGTCCAGATAAATGTAACGGTAAAGCAGATTCTCCGGCTTGTCGCTCAACCCACGGACAATATGCCCTCGCAACGTCCAGCCGGCCACACCGCCTTTGTCCTCAGACAATCCACCTTGCCCGCGACAATCCATCGCCGCCACAGTATAACCCTGAGCCACATAGCCAAGCTTGTCAAACCAGTCGCCCGCGCTCCCTGAATAACCGTGGAACATCAGCACAGCGGGGTGCGGTTCGGGTGCATGCTTGGGACGTAGCAATTTGGCATGAATGCGTGCGCCACCCAATCCCGTATAGTAAAGGTCAAAACAATCGGCAAAGTTGGTCTGAAAGTCCGCGGGAATCAGTTCTGCCTGGGGATCAACTTCACACAATTCTGCCAAGCTCTTATCCCAAAAATCGTCAAAGTCTGCCGGGCGGGGATTTGTCCCTTGATATGTTTTAAGCTGTTCAAAGGGCATATCAAACAACAGGGGCATAAGGTTCTCCTCATTGCTTTCTAAAATTAACTCAGGTTGCTACGACTGATATTACGAATTAACTTCATTTGCCAACTGGCTGACGCTTGCCGCCACAGTGGGTGCATGACCTGCCGCCACTCGTGCAAGCGCCAACAGCCCCAGCAAAGTGTCCTCGTTCGTCGGGCAAAGCCGGTAGGGCAGCGCAAGCTGTGCACAGATCTCATCGCGCAACGTCCCAAAGCGCTGCGCCAGCCCGCCTGAAAAGACCAACTGTGACCACGGCACAGGTGGCGACAACCGCTCTGCACAGACACCATAGTTGCGTGCCATCGCCTGAAACGCCGCACGAAACAGATGGCCCACCTGCAAATTCTCCTCGCTGAGGTTTAGCATCTCACCGCGCTCACCAACTGGACTCGCAAAAAAGCTAATATCCATCTGCATATCGGTCTGCGGTGTTGCCTCTACCGCCGCGGCGATAGTTGCCCAGGGATCGCGCACCCTGTAGCCTTCCGCCTCAGCCAGTTCGGTCAACAGCTCGACCAATGCATTGAGCGCGCGTCCGGCTGGAATACGCGTAATTGCTTGTAAATAACCCGCATCAAAATAGGGGCGTGTTTCATAGGGTCCAGGGATAAAAGTAGGAACCATCACCCCTAGTTGTGAACCAGTCGAGATGTTGAGCGACAGTTCACCAGGTTGGAGCAGCGCGCCCACCAATGCACACTGATGGTCACCTACTGGCGCAAAACAGGGCAAACGCCGCGTGCCCACAGGCAGTTCATAGCTAGGCGCGGCCAAATCCACCACCTGCGGCCACGCCAATCTATCTAGCCCTAGCTTGTGCAGAATTCCTGTGTGCCAACTGCCCGTTGTCAAATCCAACATTCCCAACGAAGCAGCCATTGTCGGTTCTGCCACAGGCGGCGTACCCGATAGCGTTGCCAACACGTAGTCAGGCAGAGAAGCGGGAGTCGCACCAGGCAACAATTTTCCCTGACGCGCCCACCAGTAGAGTGTACACAGTGGCAGGCTCGGCTTCAGACCATTGCCAGTTGCAGCAATCTCCGCTGGTACCAACAGTTCAAGCAGTTGGTCGTAGTAGCTACCTTCTCCCGCGCCAACCGGCTCAAGAATACGCTGATCTTGCCAAGTGACCGCATTCGAGATCGCTTTGCCCTGGTCATCTGCCAACACCAGGCCATGCATTTGGCTGCAAACCACCACCCCTGCGGCATCCGGCGCAGCCTCAGCCAGTTCAGCCAGCAACGCTTGCGTGGCTTCCACAATTGCAGCAGGATCAACCTCAACATGAAGTGGTGGCAAGCCCGCAACAGATGCAGGAAAGGGCCTGCGCGAAACATGGCTGATAGCCGCTTGCTCGATCTCTAGCACAGCCCCTTTCAGAAACGATGTGCCTAGATCCAATGCCAGAAATTTCACGCCGCCTCTTCCACTTCCGTCTTGGGTGGGCCGCCATATGCCATCAAGAAGACAAAGATGGCGCAGCACGCCAATAAATCAACGAAGATCACGGGCATGGTCACAGTAGGGCCAAGACGGTCAAACAACTGACCGATCAACCAGGGCCATAACATTGCGCCCACGCTTGTCCCCACAAAGAACATACTCATTGCCAATCCGCTCATAGTCATACGCCGTTCACACCAGGTCAGTACAGTGGGAAAGACCGAAGCAATAAACAGCCCCATGCCAAAAGCACCGATACGAAGTGCCCATGCGCTTTCTGGCATCACAATCATCAAGCCGACGCTCGCCACACAGCCGATCAAGTCAGCCCACAGGATGGTGCGCGGGCGGAAGCGCGCTGCGATAGGGATTGAGAGCAAACGGCCCAATGTCAATGCGCCCCAATAGGCTGAGGTTAGATAGGCAGCAGCCGCAGGAGTAGCAAGATTCATTTCCACAGCATAGGTATAAAGCCAGCCACCCAATCCGACTTCCGCGCCTGCATAGACGAACATAAAGAGCATTACCAGGCTAACTAAGGGCCAGTTCACAGGAATTTGGCGGCGCTCGCCACTGATGTGTGCCGCTTCATGCTGGGGACTGGGAAGCCGCAGCAACCATAACACAACCGGCACCACATAAAGCCCCAGCAGCCAATAGCCCCAACGAATGCCGCCCGTCGCCAGCATAGCTTGTGCAATCACAATCGGTGCCAGAAATGCGCCTACGCCAAAGAAAAAGTGGAGACCATTCATAAAAGGCCCCACACGCGCGCGGTGTACCCACACCAACAGCGTATTGCCGCCGACATCCAACGCACCTTCGGCAATGCCAATGCCCAACAGAACCAACGCCAATACCCAAAGGAGCGGTAGCTGTGGTACGGCCATCATTCCCGCGCCCATCGCCAGGAGTGCAAGCGCCATCACCGGATGCCCTGGCATCCGGTCATAGAGCCGCCCACCCAGCAACGACCCCAGCAGAAACCCTGTGGCGCGCGTCGTAAAGAGGAAGGAACACTCGCGTAGCTCAGTTTGGGTTTGAGCCGCCAGCGCCGGCAGCGTTGGGCCTAGGGAGGCAGAAATCAACCCTAGGCCAATAA
>CAMPHP010000153.1 GCA_946885925.1 uncultured Litorilinea sp. | reverse complement strand
AAGCCGAGGCTATCGCCCAGGAGATTGATTTGTTGCGGCGGCACTTTGGGGGCCAAACTGTGCATGTCAACCCCAATGCGTTTCTGCCTCGCCCCCTTATCCCGCGGCTGGGTTTTGGCTGGCATAGCTTGCCGCAACTCTACGCGCTGGCTCGACAAGCATCCTTGTTTCACTTTTTTAACCCTGACCCTTTCCCCTATCCGTTTTTGCTCACGCTGCCCAAGCCGGTAGTCTACACCATTACGGCTGGTGTAGAGAGACAGCCCAACTTGGCCTTCTTTCGGCGCATGGCACGGGTTGCTGTGCCGGATGAGCGCACGCTGGCACAACTCCAGGGGTGGGGCTTGCATAATGTGGCGCTGCAACGTCCTGGCATTGCTACGCAGCGTTTCACCCACAATGCTTTGCCAGTAACCCCTCTCGGCCCTCTACGGCTGTTGGTGGCTTCGGCCCCCTGGACATTGGCCCAGTTCGCCACCAAAGGCTTTGATGCGCTGCTTGGCGCTGCCCAAATGATGCCCGATCTGCATCTGACGCTGCTCTGGCGCGGGATTCTCGCTGACGAGATGCGGCAGCGCATTACCCACTTAGGGCTTAAGGAACGGGTCACGTTGATTGATGAGACGGTGGATGTCAACGCAGTGTTAGCCGATGCACACGCCGCGGCCATCTTCGCCACAGCCCCAGGCATTATTAAATCTTATCCACACTCGCTCTTGGATGCGCTGGCCGCGGGCAAACCCGTTTTAATCAGCCGCACGATTGCGATGGCGGATTATGTGGAAGCGCAAGGCTGCGGGGTGGTGGTCGAAACGGTAACACCAGAGGGAGTAGCGGTGGCATTGACGCAATTACGCGCAGGGTACGCCGCTTATGCCCGCGCCGCCATCACAGTAGGCCAGCGCGATTTTACCGAAGCCGCTGCGCTGAATGCAGCCGCCATGATCTATGCCGCTGCTCAAGGCCAGACGATGCGCCCATGAACGAACCCATGCACCCTTATAGGAGCAGTGGCGTGGATTGGCGCGCGGCAGGCAGTACGCTGTCGCTGCTCTTGCTCACCAGCTTGATCTTGCTTGCCCCGGCGCTGCGTCCTGGCTATATGTTGCTGCCCGCACACTTGCCCTATTTGCTAGACCCGCTCTGGCAACCGCTAGCTCCACCCGGCGCGATTGCTGGTGCGAATCCCATCTTAGGTGACCAGCTCTACCAATACCATGCGTGGAAAAGTGCCACCTGGCAAGCGTTGGCAAATGGTAAACTGCCCTTGTGGAGCGGAGCAGTCAATGGGGGCCAACCCCTACTTGCCAATGGACAAGTTGGACTTCTTGATCCCTTTAATCTCGTGGGGATGCTCTTTCCGCTCACGACTTCGTATGTGGTTGGCGCGCTCCTGCGCTTGTGGGTAGCGGGTATTTTTACCTATGCCTATGCGCGCACCATTGGCCTTTCGCTGCTTGCAGCTTGGCTGGCGATGTTGGTCTTTGCCTTTAGCGGGCCATTGGTTAGTTGGTTGGGAGCGACACCAAGCCATGTCATGGTCTGGCTGCCCGCGCTGTTGTGGGCAGGCGAAAAGATGATGAGCAGACGCCATTTAGGATGGGCGCTCGTTGCAGCGAGTTTGCTGGCGTTGATGATCTTGAGTGCTCAACCCGAAATCGCCTTCCAAATGGGCATGGTGTGGGGAATTTATCTACTCTGCCGCGCTGCTTGGCAGGAGGGAGGCATTCTGCCCGCGTTGCGCCACCATGCAGGGTGGTGGGTACTGGTCGCGGTTTTGGGGTTGGCGTTGGCTGCTGTCGAGGTGCTGCCCTTTGTGGATGCCCTGCGCTACAGTGTTGTCTTTGACCAGCGTGTAGCGACGACCACGCCTGATTTGGCGCAATGGCTGCGTCGCATTTTCCTCGATTGGCAAGAATGGCCGACACTTGTCACCACCCTATTACCCCGTTTCTTGGGACGCGAAGCCGATGATAGCTATTGGTATCCTTCGGGCAACAGCATCGAGAATAACGCCTATGCGGGTGTGCTGCCGCTGCTGCTGGCATTCCTGGCGCTGTGGGCTGGTTGGCGCGGGCAAAAGGAGAGAGAACGCGACTGGGTTTGGCTGTGGGGTGGGGTAGGCGCAGGTGCATTGGCACTGGCTGTGGGACTGCCGCTGCTCAATGGGTTGAATGATCTCCCGCCCTTCAACTTGGTAGCTCCGGGCAGGCTGCGTATAGTCTATGTCTTTGCCGTGGCGATCCTTGCTGGTTGGGGGTTGGATTTCCTGCGTGCCGACACCAACTTGCGCCGCCCTTTGTTCATCCTCCTTGTACTTGCTGCTGGAGCCAATCTATTGCTGGTGGGCGCGGCCTATAGCGGTTTCACACTCTACGCCGAGCAGTTGATTACCTCTGGCCGCGCCTTTATGGAAGCCAACGTGGGAACGCCCTCGCTTGATCAGCCCCTAGAAGCGCTTTATGCATTGGTGGAGGCGCGCCATCAGGCCAAACTTGCCATGTTGCGCCCGAGTAACCCTGTCATGTACTTGCCCTTGCTGGTGTCAATCGTTGTTGCGCTGCTACTTTGGCTAGAGCGTAAGGGGCAGCTATCGCTCTCTTTGCTCCTCGCCGCGCTCATCAGCATCGCCTGGCTAGATCTCTTTTGGACAGGTGCTGGCTTGAACGCAAGCGCCTCTGCTGTCTGGTTGGAGCCAGTGCCACCGGCAGTCCAATATCTTCAGCAACAGCCCGATCTCTTTCGCGTGGTCGGCACGCAGTTGATTCTCAACCCGAATATGGCGATGCTCACCGGACTAGAAGATGTGCGCGGCTATGATCCGCTGGCAGTCAAACGCTATAACGATCTCTTAAGTGGGCTGGATGGCTATGCCCCGGCTCATTATCACAACTACTTTCGCCATTTGGATGACCCGCGCCTGGACTTGCTCAATGCTACCTATGGTCTCAGCCGTACACCTCCCTCTGATCCACGCTGGGAGCCAGTCTTTGACGACCCCAGCGGCGTGACGGTCTATCGCAGCCGTACGGTCTTGCCTCGTGCCTATGTCGTTTATGATGCCCAGGTAGTAGAAAACGCTGAGGCATCACTGGCGCGTACCCTGGACTTAACTTTTGATCCACGGCAAAGTGTCATCTTAGAGCAAACGCCTTTGGACTGGACACCCCCCGCATCACCCCCTACGATTCCCCCACAGGTAAAGCTTGTTGAGCACGATACTAACCATGTTACTTTGAATGTTGTTACCGATGCGCCAGGTCTGCTTGTCCTGACGGATACCTACTTGCCAGGTTGGCGCGCCTCGGTTGGCGGGCGGCCCACGCCCCTCTATATTGCTAATCATGCCTTTCGTGCCGTGATGGTTCCCGCGGGCACACATTCTGTAACCTTTACCTATGCTCCGGCATCGCTGCGCTGGGGTGTGGGGATCAGTGGTGCTGCGTTGGTTGTGCTTGTGGTTGGTGCGCTGTGGGCGCGGCGGTTGCCTCCTCGTGAGTTTGAGCGCGAGGAACTTTTGCCATGAAAGTATTGCAAGTTGTCCACGCCTATCCTCCATCCAAAGGGGGCAGCCAATTGTTGGCGCAACAGTTGGCGGAACGATTGGTCAGCCACTATGGTGATGAGGTGACAGTCCTGACTACCGTGGCAGACGACCTTACCTACTTCTGGCGTGGTGGGCGTGCCTTGCCCGCTGGGGTGGAGCAGCAGCAGGGTGTCACCATCCATCGCTTGCCCGTACTCTACCAGGGTCGCTGGCTGCGTAAGGCGATGGCAGCGTTGACCTACCGGCTGCGCCTGCCCAGCAATGACTACTGGCGTACGCTCGAACAGGGGCCCGTTGTGCCAGGGCTGGCGCGGCGGATTGCTGCAAGCGGCGCGGACGTGGTCTTTGCCCAGGCGTTCCCCTTACGTCACATGTACGATGCCCAGGCAGGCGCACGGCGCGCGGGGATTCCCCTGGTCTACCTGGGTGCGCTCCATCTGCATGACCGCTGGGGCTATGACCGCCCCATGATCTACCGCGCCATTCGTCAGGCCGACGCCTATGTCGCGCATACCATTGTCGAGCGCGATGCGGTTGTGGCACACGGGGCCGATCCCGACAAGGTGGCGATTATCGGTGCTGGCGTGGAGCTTGCTGCATTTGAACATGCCAGTGGCAGTATAATGCGCCAGCAACTCGGCTTAGGCGATGATCCTGTGGTGGCAGTGCTGGCGAAACAGGTAGAGCGCAAGCGTTTTGACTTGTTGATGCAAGCGATGCCCCAGGTATGGGAGAGAGTTCCCACCGCGCGGTTGCTGCTGGCAGGAGGGCGCGGTGAGTATTCCCCCAAGCTGGATGCCGAAATTGCCGCGCTGCCCGATGCGTGGCGCAGCCGGGTTACGACGGTTACTGATTTTGCCGAAGCAGAAAAGGCTGCGATCTTGGCGGCAAGTGACCTTGTCGTGCTCCCTTCGGCGGAGGAATCGTTTGGCATCGCGCTGGTAGAGGCATGGGCCTGTGGCAAGCCGGTGATTGGGGCAGGCGTGGGCGCGGTGGCAAGCATCATTGACGATGGCGTAGATGGGCTGCACTATGCCTATCCTCATGCGGAGAGTCTTGCCGCGGCCATCTGCACATTGCTGACCCAACCTGACGCGGCGGCGCGTATGGGACAAGCAGGCTTGGCAAAGGTGCGTGCACACTATACATGGGAAAAGGTGGTAGCGCAGATACGGGGCGTGCTGAGTGAGGTCATGCGTAAACGTCAGGCACATTGAATGACAAGCTATATCATGAATGGCGCAATCGCGCGAATCTTTCCCCACGTTTATACTAGCCCGATTTTTCCTTTGTAGGCAAAATATTCTTCGAATGCAAGCTCTCTCCTCAGAAAAGAATGATGCTTGTCAACAAGGCCACACTGTGATATTGTTGCCTCGTCGCATGACGAAGCTCCCAATTGACAATACGTGGCTCGTAACAACATGTGCGTAGTGCTGTTATGTCCTATTGCATTGTTCTCTTGCATCCCTCTCCCTGTTCTATAGCGTAGCAGCATTTCTGTTCCTGTTGAACTGAATAATGAACAGAGATCGCGGTTCAACTTGCCTAACCAGCAGTCGAACCGTTGTTCACTACACGCTTATCATTCTACTTTGGTTTGCCATGTGGCTTGTCAGATGAATATTTGCTTTGTGTCCGGCATATTTCGTGCTCGGCATGCCCTGTGTACGCTATATGGTGTGTACGCTATATCGTGTGTACGCTATATCGTGTGTACGCTATATCGTGTGTACGCTATATCGTGTGTACCGTGCGCCAGCTAAGGGGTTCACGGGATATTTGCCCATGAGGATCGCTCCTCTATGCTTCGCCCTTGATAGTTTGAGTGACCACACCTGTTAATCCAGATACTTTGATGAGGAGGTTAGGATGGCCGTTGCCACACCAACAGCACCGAGTGCAAACCGTTCGGTTGGTTGGTTTGCACATCTGGTTGGGGCCAAGTCTCGCCTGCAAGTGAATGAGGCGGTATGGGGATACATCTTTCTCATACCCTGGGTGATTGGCCTAGTTGCCTTCATTTTGGGACCGATTTTGGCATCTGCCTATTTTAGTTTCACAGAATACGATGTCATCAATGCGCCTCGCTGGCTCGGTATGGAGAATTACACCCAAGCATTGATGAATGATAAGCAGTTTTGGCCGTCGCTGTGGCGCACATTGGTCTATTCAATCGTGGTTGTCCCTGTAGGTCTCGTCTGCTCTTTGGGGCTTGCGATGCTGCTCAATCAGAAGGTGAAAGGGACAAATCTATTTCGCACCTTTTTCTTTTTACCCAGTCTGACACCAGCAGTGGCGTTGGCGCTGCTGTGGACATGGCTGTTCCATCCAACGGTCGGACCGATCAATGCGGCTCTGGGATTCTTCGGGATTCCCGGACCCGGATGGCTGAGTAGCAAAGATTGGGCAATGTCTGCGCTCATCATCATTAGCCTGTGGGCCAGCATCGGTGGCAACCATATGTTGATTTTCTTGGCTGGTTTACAAGGAGTACCCCAAGAATTATATGAAGCTGCCGAGATTGATGGCGCGGGGAGTTGGGCTAGATTCCGAGCGGTGACAGTACCAATGATCTCGCCCACACTGCTGTTCAACCTGATCCTCGGTGTGATTGGCGCATTAAAGGTCTTTACGTTGGCCTTTGTTGCTACGAAAGGTGGCCCTTCTTATGCTACCTGGTTCCTGGCACTGCATATCTATCGCCAAGCCTTTGAATATTTCCGCATGGGCTATGGTTCGGCATTAGCCTGGCTTTTTGTGATCGTCTTACTGATCTTTACCTATATCCAAATGAAATGGTCTCGCCGCTGGGTTTATTACGCTGGAGAGTGATTTATCATGTCTACACAAAGCCAATCCCTGCAAAACGTTGGCGTTCCGGTCAGCCATACACGAGGATCATTACGCCAGCAGATGATCCAGCGCACGATCATCCTCTATGTGGTGATGATCGGTCTCGGTTTTATCTTTATGTTTCCCTTCTTTTGGACTGTCTCCAGTTCGCTCAAGGAACCGTGGGAACTCTACACCTTTCCACCCACTTGGTTTCCGGCAAAATTACAATGGCAAAACTATGCACGCGTTCTGGAGAAAGTGCCATTTGTGCTCTGGATGGTCAATAGCGTCATTGTGGTTGTGTTGAGCACAGTGGGGAGTGTGCTATCCGCATCGATTGTTGCCTATTCATTTGCTCGTTTTCGCTATCGTGGGCGCGAGGTCATCTTTCTGATTACTTTGGCGACGATGATGCTTCCTGCACAAGTAACCTTGATCCCTCAGTTTGTGCTGTTTTACAAGTTGGGCTGGATCAATACGCTTTTACCCCTGTGGATTCCAAGTTGGTTTGGGGGTGGGGCATTTGCGATTTTCTTGTTCCGCCAATTCATTATGTCGCTCCCGCGCGAGTTGGATGAAGCCGCCATTATTGATGGTGCCAGCTATCCGCGCATCTTCTGGAGTATTCTTCTCCCGCTCTGCAAGCCAGTGTTGGCG
>CAMPHP010000152.1 GCA_946885925.1 uncultured Litorilinea sp. | reverse complement strand
CTTCAAGCTCAGCGCGCGTAGGTGGCTTACCGAATTGAGCTTCAAATGCACGCCGTTCTTTTTCGGCTTCAGCTTCATTTTGTGCAATGTAGCGGTCTACCATCTCCTGATGGCGCAAATAATACGCAATGACAGCATAGACATCGGCAAGTGCCAATGATGGAAATCCATCAACAATATCTTCAGCCGTATCGCCCTGCTGGTAGCAAGCCACTACTGTATCAAGCGTCACACGTGTTCCACCGATGCGTACCATGCCATCTTTATCCACAGCCATCGGTACAGGGTCTGTTACGATCTCCATACGTAGACCTCTCCGTTGATGCTATTAGTGATCGAACGTCTTCACCAAGTACCACTCATCCTGCACATCGCACGCGGGTTGCCGCACGAAGCCCTGGTGCAGATAGAAGCCCTGCGCCGGTGTATTCTGCTCATGGACATACGCGCCACAGTGAGGATAGCCCTGCTCGCGCAGCCATTCCTCTAGCTCAATGAGTAGTCGCCTCCCAATCCCGCGTCCCTGCCATTGGGGCAAAAGGTAGAGGCGATAGAGATCTGCTTGGGCAACAGGTGCATCATCGCGGCGCGGCATGGTTGGGCCAACTTGCCCAAAGCCAATCAACGCATTATCCGCTTTCGCAAGCAAGAAGCGGCAACTGCTGTTGGTTAGATCCGCAGCAAGCGAATCGGCGCTATAAGCGCGCGCCAGAAAATTCTCGATAAAGGACGCTGGCAAATACGAGCCATAGGTTGCCCACCAACTGGCGGCTGCGGTGGCTTGCAGCGCGGGAATATCTTCCAGTTGGGCAATGGTGATGGTAATGGCTTCAGATTGCGGCAGCGCCGCAGGCTCGTTGATAAGCATGGTCTATTCGGTTATCAGATCTATTATAGTACAGAGTATAACATACGGGCGCAGGAGGCTGCGCCCGTACTGATGCGGTCTATTCTTCTAAAACAGTTGTTTTCTAAAACGGTCGTTCTAGCTTAATAGGCCGGTTGCGCTTCGTGGGCAGCAATAGCCTCTTCGTTTAGCATGATATAGCCCAGATCATCTACCCCCTGCAAAAGACACATCTTGCGGAAAGGGTCGATCTCAAAGCTCAATGCTTGACCATCGGGCAGCACAACCTTTTGCTCTTCCAAGTTGACGACAATGCGTGTCTCCGGCTCTTCCTCCACCAGATCCAATAGCATATTGACTGTCTCTTCGGGCAAGGCCACAGGCAACAGCCCATTCTTCAGACTGTTGTTATAAAAGATGTCGGCAAAGCCCGGCGTGATCACAGCCTTAAAGCCGTAATCAGTCAAAGCCCACACTGCATGTTCACGGCTGGAGCCGCTGCCAAAGTTGCGCCCAGCGATCAACACCTCTGCGCCCTTATATTCTGGCTTGTTCAACACAAAATCAGCTTTGGGCGTACCATCCGGATGATAGCGCCAGCTATTAAAAAGACCGTTACCCATGCCCTCTTTGGTTACAGCCGTAAGATAGCGAGCCGGTATGATCTGGTCCGTATCCACGTTTTCAGCACGCAGCGGCACCGCCGTCACATTCAATGTCTTAAATTTTTCCATGTCGTTCGCTCCTGTCCAGGTGTGCCGTTAGTTGATGATCTCGCGTACATCTACCACACGCCCGCTGACTGCTGCTGCCGCCGCCATAATGGGGCTCATCAGCAAACTGCGCGCACCGGGACCTTGGCGGCCCTGGAAATTGCGGTTGGAGGTGCTGGCAACGTACTTCCCGGCTCCAGCCTTGTCATCGTTCATGGCGAGACACATGCTGCACCCGGCCCCGCGCCACTCAAAGCCTGCCTCGGCAAAGATGCGATCCAGCCCCTCGGCTTCAGCTTGGGCCTTGACTGCCTTAGAACCAGGCACAACCAACGCCTGCACATTGTCGGCAACCTTGCGCCCCTTTGCCACAGCCGCAGCCTCACGCAGATCTTCAATACGGCCATTAGTGCAAGAGCCGATAAAGACGATATCTACAGGCTGGCCTTCCATCTGCTGACCGGGCTGAAGCCCCATGTACTCCAAAGCGCTGAGCAGGCTGCGCCGTTCAGCCGGATCTTCTACCTCGTCTGGGCGAGGAATAGACCCTGTCACGCCGACACCCTGACCCGGATTGGTGCCATAGGTCACCATTGGCTCAAGCTTGTTGGCGTCGAGGTACAATTCGCGGTCAAAGGTGGCATCTTCATCCGTCACCAGCGTACGCCAGTAGGCCACAGCCTTGTCCCACTGCTCTCCCTTGGGCGCATAGGGACGGCCCTGGATATATTCAAAGGTCTTTTCATCGGGTGCGATCATCCCTGCACGCGCGCCACCCTCGATGCTCATGTTGCAGATGGTCATGCGGTTTGCCATGCTCAAGTTGCGAATCGCGCTGCCGCGATACTCAAAGACGTAGCCTGTGCCACCCGCTGCGCCATTCTTGGCAATAATCGCCAAGATGATGTCTTTGGCAGTTACACCAAAACCCAATTCACCTTCTACGTTGATGGCAAAGGTCTTGGGTTTCTTTTGCAGCAGACATTGGGATGCCAACACATGGCCCACTTCGCTTGTGCCGATGCCAAAGGCCAATGCGCCAAAGGCACCATGCGTGCTGGTGTGGCTATCGCCACAGACGATGACCATGCCTGGTTGGGTCACACCCATCTCTGGCCCGACCACATGGACAATCCCCTGCACGTCGCCATTGATGTCCCATAAGGTAATGCCGAAATCTTCACAATTTTGGCGCAAGGTGCGGACTTGTGTCGCTGCATCGCTGGGCCAGAGCGAAATATCTACATTGCGTGTGGGAATTGCATGATCCATTGTCGCAAAGGTGCGATCCGGGCGGCGTACCTTCAGCCCACGCTCGCGCAGCATCCCAAATGCCTGGGGAGAGGTCACTTCATGGATCAAATGTGCATCCACATAGAGGATCGCAGGTGCGCCATCCGTTTGTGATACCACATGTGCATCCCATACTTTTTCAAACAACGTCTTACCCAAGGTGAGTTCCTCCTGAATATCTGAATTATCAGCTAAGCTATAATTTATCTATCGAAAATTTATATACCGAACAAAGCACAGGATTACACGTCAGCTTAGGGAACTGCGGCTTCTTCTTCAGCCTCAGCTCTGCCAGCCCCTTCGTTGGCAGCCTCGATCATGCGCAGGTTTTCATGCGGCGCAATTTGCCAGAAGAATTGGCGCTGCGTATCCCAATCCTCCAGTAACGTGCGCGCCCGCTGCGAGCCTGTCTTATCATAATGCGTTTGCACCAACGCCTTCAACTCTACATCATCGCCATTCCCACGCACGCGCCGGATCGCAATCAACTCAGGATTATAGCGGCGTTCGAGTGTATTGTGAATATCATAGACATAAGCTTGACCACCCGTCATGCCTGCGCCAAAGTTACGTCCTGTTTCACCCAGCACAACCACCGTGCCGCCCGTCATATATTCGCAGCAATGTTCGCCAGCACCTTCCACCACAGCCACAGCACCACTGTTACGCACAGCGAAGCGTTCACCCGCAACACCAGCGGCAAAGAGACGCCCGCCCGTTGCCCCATAGAGCGCTGTATTGCCCAAGATCACATTCTGGTGCGGGACAAAGCGTGCTTCCTCCGGCGGGCGAATCACGATCTCGCCGCCACTCATGCCCTTGCCCACATAATCCTGACCTTCACCAATCAGCAACAGGTGTAAACCATTGATATTGAAAGCCCCAAAGCTCTGCCCACCCGACCCGGTAAAGGTAATCTGCACCTGACCTTCGGGCAGTCCGGCATCGCCATAACGCAATGCTAACTGACCGGCTAAGCGCGTGCCCACGGTACGTTGCGTATTGCTAATTTTGTGAGCCAAACGTACAGGCGCATCGGGATTAGCGCGCAGGCTTGCCAGCACTTGCTCCACAATGCGGTCGCCCACATGGTATTCTTCCGGCAGTTCATTCTTGGGCAGCACTCGCCGCCGCGCGCTGCCTGTATCCGGCACATAGAGCAGCGGCGACAAATCCATAAAGCCAGCATCACGCCCATGAATCACCTGGCGCAATAGCTCGGGATGACCGATCACCTCGTCCAGGCTGCGATAGCCCAACTGCGCCAGTAATTCACGCACCTCCTCGGCAATGGCGGTCATGAAGTTGATCACCATCTCCGGTGTGCCTTCAAACTTGGCGCGCAACTCTGGGTCTTGGGTAGCGACACCGACCGGGCAGGTGTTCTTGTGACAAACACGCGCCATGGTGCAGCCCTCGGCAATCATCGCACTGGTGCCAAAGCTAAACTCATCCGCACCCAACATCGCGGCCATTACCACATCGCGTCCCGTTGCCAAACCACCATCAGTACGCAGCGTGACGCGTGTGCGCAAGCCATTGGCAAGCAAGACCTGATGGATCTCAGCCAAGCCAATTTCCCAAGGCAGACCCGCATTCTTAATGCTACTGAGCGGGCTGGCTCCCGTACCGCCGCTGTGACCGCTCAGATGGATCACATCGGCAAAGCCCTTGGCAACACCCGCCGCAATCGTCCCTACACCCAATTCAGAGACCAACTTGACGCTGACTTTGGCTGTCGGGTTGATGGTCTTTAGGTCATAGATCAGTTGCGCCAAATCTTCAATGCTATAGATATCATGGTGTGGCGGCGGGCTGATCAACGCCACCCCTGGCGTGCTATGGCGCAGCAAAGCAATCTCCTCCGAGACCTTATGCCCTGGCAACTGCCCACCTTCACCGGGCTTAGAACCCTGGGCCATCTTGATCTGGAGTTCCTCAGCACTCATCAAATAGGTCGGCGTAACGCCAAAGCGTCCCGATGCTACTTGCTTAATTTTGCTGGCGCGCTCGGTAAAGTAGCGGTCTTTGGCCTCGCCGCCCTCGCCGCTATTGCTCATGCCGCCGATACGGTTCATGGCAATTGCCAATGTCTCGTGCGCCTCTGCACCCAGCGCGCCCAAACTCATGGCAGCCGTACTAAAGCGATGCAGAATACGCTCCACCGGCTCTACTTGGGCCAGAGGCAGGGGGGGCTGTATCGATTGGAAATCGAGCAGATGGCGCGGGGCCAGGCGCATGCCATTGACAAGGTCGGCATACTCCTTGTGCTTGGCAAGGGTCTCCTCGCGCGTCGGCGCTTTAGCGACCGCTTGTAGCGCATGGACAACTTGTGGGCTCCACTCATGCACTTCACCGCTGCGCCGCGACTTAAAAATGCCCCAGGTCTCTAGCTTGACTGTCTTGGGGTTGGCAGGATAGGCTTTCTTATGCCAGGCCAATACATCTTCGGCAACGCTGTTAAAACCCACACCTCCCACAAGGCTGGGCGTTCCGGCAAAGGCCACTTGGAGCAACTCATCGCCAATGCCCAACGCCTCAAAGACCTGCGCGCCACAGTAAATGTCAATGGTGCTGATGCCCATCTTGCTCATGATCTTAAGCAAGCCCTTATCAATCGCCTTGACAAACTTGCCGATAGCTTGGGCAACGTTCATCCCCTCGGTATGCCGCCCTTCCGCCACCAACGATTCAATCGATTCATAGACGAGATAGGGATAAACGGCATTGGCACCATACCCAATCAAGGTGGCAAAGTGATGCACTTCGCGCAACTCGCCGCTGGCAACAATCAAGCTCGCTGCCATGCGCAACCCTTCACGGATCAAGTGGTGGTGGACTGCTCCAATCGCCAGCAGGGACGGAATCGGCAACGAATGTTGGTCAGCCTCTTCATCAGTGATCAGCAGGAGATGCGCTCCCTCACGCACCGCTGCCTCTACCTCGCGGCAAAGCCGTTCCACCGCGGCGCGCAATGCAGCACCCGCAGCCTCGGCATCCTCGCTATCAGGCTTTTGCCAAAGCGCATGGATGCGCGTCACCTTGAATTCCGGTTCCGTGCGAGCCAGGAGCGCGGCCATCTGTTCGGGCTTGAGGACAGGCGATTTGAGTTCGATCAAACGCGTGGCTTCTGGTGTCTCACTCAATAGATTGGCCCGCTGCCCCAGCAACATCCGCAAGCTCATCACCATCTCTTCGCGCAGCGGGTCAATGGGTGGGTTTGTTACTTCGGCAAAACGCTGCTTGAAGTAGTGAAAGAGCGGGCGCGGCAACTGGCTCATGGCCGCGGGCGGAGTATCATCCCCCATTGAACCCACGGCCTCTTGCCCATCTGTAACCATCGGGCGCAGCACTACCACCATCTCTTCACTGGTATAGCCAAAGCTGACCTGGCGCTGTACCAGATTCGTAGCGGCAGTAGGGGCGGCTGGATGACCGTTGGCCTCTGGTGCAGCCGTGCCATTGGTTGGCATACTCACGGGTGCAGGCGTAACGGCTTGCGATTGCCGCGCAATACGGGCGATCTCCTCATCCAGCACCAGCAAGTTTTCCTTGACCCAGCGATCATAGGGGCGGCGCGTTGCGAAATACTGCGTGATCTCGGCATCGTCCATGATCACGCCGCGCGTGGTGTCCACACAAAAGATCTGCCCCGGCCCCAAACGCCCTTTGCGTACTACGCGACCCTCATCATAATCAACCGCGCCTGCTTCGCTGGAGCTGATCACATAGCCATTGTCCAACACCACATAGCGCGCAGGGCGCAACCCGTTGCGGTCGAGGATGGTGCCCACAATACGCCCATCGGTGTAGGTGACCGCGGCAGGGCCATCCCACGGCTCCATCAAAGCACTGTGATATTGGTAGAAGGCACGCCGGTCTGGGCTGACTTCGCCTTCGGGCATCCGTTCCCACGCTTCAGGAATCATCATCATCAAAGCGTGGCGAATGTCGCGCCCGCTGCGCACCAACAATTCCAGTTGGTTGTCCAACCGCCCACTATCACTGCTGCCCTTGGCAATAATCGGTTTGAGGTGATGCACATGCCCTTCCCACAGTGGATGATTGAGGTCAGCCTCGCGCGCCACCATCCAGTTTTCATTGCCCTGGACGGTGTTGATTTCGCCATTGTGACAGATCATGCGGAAGGGCAGACTCTTATACACATCAGACGCAGCCGACGACTATTC